>MFRH01000100.1:230-9015 GCA_001783275.1 Candidatus Margulisbacteria bacterium GWF2_35_9 | reverse complement strand
AGGAAGGTAGGTCTACTCGATGATAAATTGCGAACGATTAGTAAATACATTTATTGATCTAGTTAAGATTGATAGCGAATCAGGTAACGAAATTAATGTCCGGAAAGATTTAGAGAAAAGATTTAACGACATAGGACTAAACCCTTTCGTTGATAAGAAAGGCAATTTAATTGGCAAATACATAAATCCTGGTTCAAAAATAACGATCCTTTTATCGGCGCATATGGATACAGTAAAACCAGGAATTGGTATAGTTCCAATAATCAATAATGATGTCATAAGCTCAAAAAATGATACTATTCTGGGAGCGGATGATAAATCAGGAATTGCGATAATTTTAGAAACCCTGAACATCATCGTAGAAAATCAGATAGAAGCACCTTCAATAATCATTGTTTTAAGCGTTGAAGAAGAGATTGGAATTATGGGAGCAAAAGAAGTTCAAGATGTTCGTGCAGACTATGGATTTGTCCTAGATGTTAGCGGGGTCATTGGTACGGTTGTTACAAAAGCTCCATACCATGAATCATTCTTTGCAAAAATAACTGGTAAAGCAGCTCATGCAGGAATAGAACCAGAAAATGGGATTAATGCTATTGTAGCTACTTCAAACGCAATTTCAAAAATGGAGATTGGTAGAATTGACTTTGAAACGGTTTCAAACATTGGAATAATTACTGGTGGAATAGCAACAAATATAGTTCCAGATACCGTTACAGTAAAGGGTGAAGCAAGAAGTCATAATGAACAAAAAGTGACGCAACAAATGAATCACATAAAACAAATTTTCATTCTTGAAACGTCTAAAGTTGGGGCCAGTGTTCAATTTGAATCAACAAGGGATTATAATTCCTTTAATCTAAATACGAATAATGACATTATTGATATATGCCGGTCAGCAGCCAATGATATTGGGATTGAACTTGTTCTTGAGGCGACAGGTGGAGGGAGTGATGCAAATATTTTTAATGCCTTTGGAATTCCATCAGTTGTTTTAAGCACCGGAATGGCTAAAGTACATACGATACAGGAAGAAATTAAAATTAGTGATATGCAAAAAGCGACAGAATTTTTATTGGCTATTATTAAAAAAATCATTTAAAAAAGGAGTTATTATGTCAATTTATGATCAAATTTCAGACGAGATAAAAACAGCAATGAAAAACAAAGATCAAAATACATTGAGTGTTCTTAGGATGATAAAATCAAAGATCATGACAATCAATGCCAGAGGCGAACTTAGTGATGAGGAAATAATTAAAATCATTAGAACCTATGAAAATAATCTAGTTGATGCAATGGAACAAGCAAGCCAACTTAATCGTGAAAGTGAAGCATTACAACTAAAAAAAGAGATAGACATTGTATCTCGATATTTACCAAAGAATCTATCAGAGAAAGATACTTACTTATTAGTTGAAAAGATCATTAAAGAAACAAATGCATCGTCGAAAAAAGATATGGGAATTGTGATGAAATCAATTATGAGTAGCGGTGAAGTTTTAGATGGCAAATTAGTAAAAAAAATTGTAGATGAAAAACTGGGGTAATTTATTTCCCAAGAAAAAAACTCATCTTTTTCTTTTTTTTGTCTTCAATTTTAACAATGGGAATAACAATATCAGGTTTGAAATAATACTCAAATACTTGCTTAAGAAAAATTTCAAAAGCTTTATGAGATTTTGTAAGTTTCACTTCAGTCAATGCTCCTGACCAGCTACTTATTATAAATGAGGCCCCCTCATCTGGATTAATCATATTGTTAATATTTGACCGAAGCTGTGCCTCTTTAATGAGGCTTGAAATTTGTGATTTAAATTGATTATGAAAACTAAGTAACATGAGCCGCATATTTTCATTAAGAGAACTCATCTCATGTGAAAGATTTTGAAGTGGACATCCATTAAATTGTTTATCTACTTGAATATATTTAAAATACTCCAAAAAAAAGTTTTTTAAATTATCCATAGGTGAATTGTACATATTAGTTGAATGCTTTTTGAATATCTCATAAATCTTATCTTGAAAGTACTTTATCACCTCAAGACCAAAATCTTCCTTATTTTTAAAATAGAAATAAAATGACCCCTTTGGAATTCTTGCACAGGATAGGATTTCAGACAATCCAGTGTGATTAAATCCCTTATAATGGATAATTGACGATCCCTTTTTTATGATATCTTTTTTTGCACTATTCATTGCATTACTCCCCTATACAGCTCCATATCATAGACTGACCGAATAAAATCTGTCAAATCTTCTATTTTTGTAAGTCTTATGGTATATTACTTTTATCTATATTTGGAGGATAATTATGAATAATAAAATAGCAGATTTTCTATCTAAGGAAATTCCACATGAACCAATTGAAAAAGCGTTTGTAAATAATTTAACTTACCGGCTGGTTAAAGATGAGCATAACTCTACCCCGTCTGATTATTATCATAGTTTGGCTTATACATTACGAGATAGATTGGCTAAACGATGGTTGGAGACACAAAAAGAACATCATAAATCAGATGCTAAAAGAGTTTATTATTTCTCTATGGAATATTTAATCGGACGTCTTTTAAAAATGAATGTGGATCGCCTAAATCTTGGCGATAGTGTTAACGAACTATGCAATAAGTTGGGTATTAATTTTGATGAACTTGAGGAACTTGAAAATGATCCTGGACTCGGTAATGGTGGTCTTGGAAGATTGGCTGCTTGTTTTATGGATTCAATAGCAGCTCTTGAGCTACCCTGTTTTGGTTATGGAATACGATATGATTATGGCCTTTTCAGACAGAAATTTGAGAATGGATTCCAAGTCGAAATGCCAGATAGATGGCTTGAGGATGGTTACCCATGGGAAATAGAAAGACCAGAACGATATAAAGTAAAGTTTTTTGGAAATACTCAACGAAAAATAGATAAAAATGGTGAAGAAATTATTTCATGGATTAACACAAAAGATGCGTATGCAATACCCTTTGACATACCCGTTCCTGGATTTCTAAAAGGAACAGTTAACACGCTCCGACTTTGGTCTGCAAAATCAGATGATGATTTTAGATTCCAAATTTTTAATAACGGAGACTATGTTAATGCGTATACTGAAAAAATAAACGATGAGAACATCACTAAGATACTTTACCCAAATGACAATATCTATGCCGGACGAGAGTTACGTTTAAAACAAGAATATTTTTTTACTTCTGCCTCACTTCAAGACATCTTAAGAAGATACAAAGAAGATCCTCAGCATAAATTAGAAAACTTACCGGATAAAATAGTCATCCAACTAAATGATCCTCCCCCTGCCATATCTATCCCAGAACTTATCCGGTTATTAGTAGATGAGGAAGGACTTTTATTCGATGAGGCATGGGCAATATCTAAAAGAACATTTGCTTATACAAATCATACATTAATGCCTGAAGCTCTTGAAAATTGGTCAGAAGAACTCCTTGGGAAACTCTTACCTCGTCATTTAGAAATTATCTACATGATTAACGAAAAACTTATGGATGATATTAGAAAAAAATACGGTCCAGACATGGATATGATGGGAAGAATGTCTATTATTGGTGAAAATGATCATCGAGTTGTTAAAATGGCTCACTTAGCTGTGATTGGCTCTTTTTCTGTTAACGGCGTATCAGCACTTCATACGGAACTGATAAAAAGCCAACTTCTACCTGATTTTTATAATCTATATCCGGACAGATTTAATAACAAAACAAATGGTATTACTCCCAGAAGATGGCTCTATAAATGCAATACTCGCCTCTCTCATTTAATCACATCCAATATCGGTGGAGAATGGTTAACTGACTTAACAAAACTTAATAAATTAACGGAACACATCGATGATTCTGCATTACATGAAGGATGGCAGATCGTAAAACATTCAAACAAGAAATCTTTTGCCACTTATCTTGAAAATCTTCACGGAATCGTGATTAACCCTAACTCATTGTTTGATGTTCAAGTAAAAAGAATGCATGAGTATAAACGTCAATTGCTAAATGTATTACATGTCATTTATCAATATCTTCAGATTAAGAATAATCCGAATATTGAAGTAACACCTCGAACAGTACTTTTTTCTGGGAAAGCTGCTCCAGGATATCAAATGGCAAAACTTCAAATTAAGTTGATTAATGCTGTTTCAAAAGTCATCAATAGCGACCCTGCTATGAAAGATAAACTTCAGGTTCATTTTATACCAAATTACAATGTATCTTTGGCCGAGCATATCATTCCAGCAAGTGATTTATCAGAACAAATATCAACGGCTGGGAAAGAAGCTTCTGGAACTGGAAACATGAAATTTGCGCTTAATGGTGCACTGACAATTGGTACTCTAGATGGAGCGAATGTTGAAATAATGGAAGAAGTCGGCGAAGAAAACATATTTATATTTGGCCTAAAAGCTCATGAAGTCATTGATCTAAAAAAACGACTTTATAATCCTCAAACCTACATTAATCAGTCGGTAGAGTTACAAGAAGTGTTGAGCTTATTGCAAAATAACTTCTTTTGTCTCGATAGTATCGATCTATTCAAACCGATTTATAACGGACTTGTTTACCAAGATCCATTTATGATTATTGCTGATTTTCAAGCCTATATCGACTGCCAAAAAAGGGTCTCGTTCGAATATACAAACAAAGAATTATGGACACGAAAATCGATAATCAATGTTGCTAAATCTGGTAAGTTTTCTAGTGATCGTACGATATCAGAATACAACTGGGATATATGGAAAGTGACGCCCATTGAAATTAAAAAATAATTAATTGATTTGTATTATTCTTAAATTCAATTAAAATAAGACTATGTTGAAATATTTATTCAGAATTATTTTCATTTTGTTTGTATTTCCTATTTATTTGTTTACTGCTGAAGCGTACATCAGTGTCAATACTGAAGGATTATATTCAACAACTGATAAAAAAATCATTCACTTTATTAATGAGAACAAAATCACCGGCTTATCTGTAGCTGTTATCAAGGGGAATAAATTACTTTGGGCAAATAGCTATGGTTGGGAAAATATGAGTGAAAAGATTCCTTTAGGTAGCCAAACTTTTTTTAGGATAGCGTCGGTATCAAAAATTGTAACGCTAACTGCTATCATGCAATTGTATGAAAAAGGAGCATTCAAATTAGATGATGACGTTAGTCAGTATCTTGGATTTTCATTGAGAAATCCAAAACACCCTAATACTCCGATAACGTTTGAACAATTAATTAACCATCGATCTGGACTTATTGAATACATGGGTAATTATAGTGCTTTCTTAGAGTCTACTTATCGAAATATTTCAAATACTCAGTTAAAAGACATTCTTTCGGTTAATGGGAATTTCTATAGCAAGAATTTATGGACAGAGTATGCACCTGGTACAAATTATATTTATTCGAATTTAGCTTACGGAATATTGGCCACAATCGTTGAAAGGCTTACAAATATTCGCTTTGATGAATATTGCCGTAGATTTATTTTTAATACTCTATCGATGCGAGCAAGCTTTAATTTATCAGAAATAAATAGTCCATTTACTATGGCTAATCTTTATCGATCAACTAATGATGCGAGTAATTTTGAAGTTAGTCTTTCTGATAACACAAATCCAGTTTCTGCCAGTTACTATAATTATTACAATTCCGGAAGCAACGCATGTTTTTTTTCACCGCATGGAGGTCTTAGATCAAATGCAATTGATCTTGCCCCTTTAATGATCGCATATATGAATGGTGGAATGCACCAAGACAAACGTCTTATTGAAACTTCTACTCTAAATTTGATTGGCAATAAGTCACTCGGATTAAATATCACATCAAAACTAATTAATAATAAAGTATTTTGGGGGCATTCCGGGTCAGCTTATGGTCTAATTAGTCATTTTTTCTTTAGTCCTACAGATAAGTTTGGAATGATTTTTATTATCAGCGGTACAAATAATTACGAAGTAGACGGCGACTTTTTTAAGGTTGAAAAAGCGTTCTCAAAACTTTTATATAATACTTTTATGTAAGTAACTAAGCAGAAGTGTCGATTTCTCCTTTTTGATTATTTCGCTTAATAATCTCTAAAAAATCTTTTTTACGTTTTATGTCTTTATATGGTTTAAGTTTATCAATTTCCTTTTGATTATAATTTATAATCTGCGCGGCTACATACGGTTTTACATTATCTATTATAGGTGGTTGATATCCAATTTGTGTGTATATATCCATTTTATTCTCCTGAATTAATTATACACCTTGTGTCAATAAAAAAGAGTACTAAACATTTCCTATACATACGTATATTTATCCTTATAATTAATAATTATAATGCAATTGAAATATCTCTTAATTCCTTCTGTCATAACCATAATTTTTTTAATAATATTACATATCAAAGTTATTCATAATATGTATAAAACAAAACATGAAAATAATTTGCTAGAAAAAAAATCAAAATCAGTAGATCAGCTAAATAAAATAACTGCTATATTACATGAAGAGGTCAATTTTAGAAGAGAAGCACAGGACGAACTTCAATTGAGTGAGGCAAAATTTGCATCAGCTTTTCAACACAACTCAAATCCGATGATGATTTTTACCGTTAATAATCACACCCTGACAGATGTAAATACAAGTTTTTTAAGATTATTTGGGTTGAAAGCAGATGAAGTAACTGGGTCCAGCCTCGATCAGTTAAATATAATACATGATCACGATGAAAATATTAATGTATTAACAAAATTAGATAAGGAAGGAAGTCTTAGAAACTATGAAGTAATGATAAAAACAAATGATCACAAGAAGATTTATACCCTATTATCTGTTGATAAAATAGATATTAACGATGCGACGTATTATTTAGCAAGTATAAAGGATATAAGCGAATATAAAATTATGGAACTTGAAAGGAAGACGTTTCAAATAAATATGCTCAGCAATTCAAAGCTTACCACTCTTGGTGAAATGTCATCTGGTATTGCATATGAGATTGAACAACCTTTAGCTAATATTAATTCAACGATCAATAGTTTAATAACGTGTGCAAAAACTACTGATGGCTTACTTTCCAATACAATTGTCCGTCAGCTAGAAGAAATTACTATATACTCACAAAAGATTTCAAAAATCCTAAATCATCTAATCGCATTTGGTAGTCAATCCGGTATAAAACCCGTAGATTCATCTCTTCAGAAAATATTAAACGACACATTGCTTCTTATGCAGGAACGAATAAAAATGGAAGGGATCGATCTAAACATCCTCATTCAAGACAATTTACCATTAATACATGCAAATCCGAATAAACTTGAGCAAGTTTTTATCAATCTTATCACTAATTCCATTGAGGCACTCAAGGATAGAGAAAATCCGCAGATTACTATATCGATTAACTACTACCCTAACGGAAAATCTATATCAATAAAGATTATGGATAATGGAATCGGAATAAAAAAAATATGCTTAGATAAAATATTTGAGCCTTTTTATACTACAAAGACCAGTGGCAATGGTAATGGTTTTGGTTTAGCAATATCTTATGGGATTATTAATGAGCACTTAGGAACCATTTATTGTGAGTCTGAATACAATCTTGGGACAACATTTACAATTCATTTACCAATATCAGAAAAGACTTAACAATCAGTAATTTAAAGCCGATTTGATTACTTCTTTAATCTTATTATTTAAAGACTCAATCGTTTTATATTTTTGTGGATCAATTAACGAATGAACGGTTATTGATCCGCCCTTTTTAGATATTATCTTTGGTACTAATTTCTTTTTTGGTAATATTTCGAAGGACCCATTTATTGTTATTGGAAGGATTTTTTTATTTAATCCCATAGATAAATAAGCCGCACCAGTTTTAAAACTAAGTAACGCACCGTTAAGTGTTCGTGTTCCTTCTGGGAATATCAATAAAGATTTACCTTGTCTTAACACATCTGATCCTGCTTTGAGTGCAGGAAGAATATCCCCTTTTCTTTCAACAAATATCGTTTGTATGCCAGGGAATAAATATTTCAAAAAAATCACTTCTTTTTTACCAATCACAAATAACTGTTTCCTATCTTTTCTGGGTATCAACGATAGTATCCATAAAGCATCAATATTTGACTGGTGATTTGATACTAAAATAGAATTATTAATCTTTAAGTTTTGCTTATTAATAATTTGAAGATGCCAAACAAACTTTGATATATATTTTATAAGTAATAATAAAATTTCTAGGATCGGATTATAAAGAGATATTGGCTTTGTTTGAATTTTACTTTTTAATATTTTATCTGATATGCTACCGTCTCTTTTTTCAGTACAATTCGATAAATATAAAATCAATTCGTTTATTTCGTTTTTACCTGCAAATATTTCTGGATTAACCTCAATATTCAGTTGCTCCTCTAAATGAACGATTAGGTCTATCTTCCCTAAAGAATCGATATTAAAATCCACAAGGGAATCGGTTATTAATAGCTGATCTTTTTTTAGTTTTAATTTTAGTACATTAATAATATGTTCTTCTTTGGGAGAGTTTGCTGCTATTTCTTTATTTTCAAACGTTTTATCAGTTTCTGATGATTGATACTCACCTAATTGCAATTTCTTTTCAATCTCGCGAATGATGACTTTTTTTGATGACGTTCTTGGGAGACTTTCAAAAGATAATGCAAACTTGCTAATAATCATATAGGTTGGAAGATCTTTATTCATAGACTGGATTTCTTGTTTTATTTCTGAATATGCTTTCTTTGTTTTATTTACAGGAACGATAACTGCAAAT
>MFRH01000100.1:0-209 GCA_001783275.1 Candidatus Margulisbacteria bacterium GWF2_35_9 | reverse complement strand
TTCATTCCAAAAACGGCTAATTCCGTTATTAATTCAGAGTTTTGATAATAGGCTTCTAGTTCCTCAGGATAAACATTTTTTCCTGAGTCAAGAACAATAATGTTTTTCTCTCGCCCAGTGATTCTTAAATCACCATATTTATCGATTAAGCCAATAAATATGGTGATTTAAGAATCACTGGGCGAGAGAAAAACATTATTGTTCTTGAC
>MFRH01000099.1:50756-54345 GCA_001783275.1 Candidatus Margulisbacteria bacterium GWF2_35_9 | reverse complement strand
TTGTTTCCAAACTACATTATACTAGGAGGTCTCTTTTTTTCTTTCTTATAAAACTACCGGACAGCTATGAGCGAAAATGAAATAATAACAGAAAATATAGATATAGTTTATATGTAATACAATGAGTTAGAGACTAACTAAACTCGATAATCTATCACAATGAATAGATATAAAATTATTGCCATCAATGAAACTAGGGTTCTGATTATCGAGGATAATCCGGAGAATTTATCATTATTTAAGACATATATTACCAGTAGTCAATTTGCTACTCATATAGAGACGGCAACAACCCTTAGGCAAGCAAGAGAGGCAATAGCAAATAATAAATTTGATTTAATTGTTGCGGATGCTGGGTTGCCGGATGGGTCTTCTTTGGAGTTGCTATCTACAGAAGATGAACTAGGTACTCAGCCGATCCTTGTTGTAACAGGTAACCCAGAAATAAACGAAGAAAACGTATTTAGGATGGGTGGACAAATGCTTTTGTATAAACCTATCTTTAATAAAGGGTTATTTATTGATGCCTGCAAAGCGACTGTTAGCAAATTTAAGCCGATCAAACTGTTATTAGCTCAAAAAAAATTATTGGAACGACAAAAAATAACGCTGGATTGTTACAAAGATATAACCGAGTTATTTGAGAAAAAGGGACTTGATCTTCAAGAAACTATCGAGGCCATTTTAAAGATCATTTACGAAAAATGGTGTGAGCATCCAGATTCATTCGCAATAAGCATTTCAATTAACGGTGCACATTGCCAAACAGATAATTATATCCAAACGGATAAAAAGGTGGAGTATCCAATGGTTATTAATGGGAAAGATATTGTCGGTACTATTAAAGTATATTCAAATGATATAACCGATACAGACGGAAACGTTTTCTTGGCAAAAGAATTTGATCAATTTTTAAAGGATATCTCCAATCGAGTGGCTTATTTATATGAAAAAAGGGAATCCCATAACATACAGATGAAAGATAAGGCGTTGTTTCAAGCCATTTTTGAGAGTTCCGATAACCCAAAACTTATTTTGGCTGAAGATGGGAAAATTGTAAGGGCAAATAGGTCTGCGATTGATTTTACAGGACACGAGGATGAAATAATGGGAAAAAAATTTATTGATTTAAATTGGTCAACGGTAGAAAGTCAGCAAGAACTGATCGATCAAGCAATTCAGTTTGCACTGAACAATAAAGCAGTTAGACTGGACTATTTTTGCATATCACCAAAGTTTGAATATACTCACTTTTCGATGGCAGTTATTCCGGTTCGTTTTGGTTTTAAACGAGCAGTAATATTGGAAGCAACCAATAATACAGAGTATAAAACATTGCTACATAAAATAAAGCAATTTGAAGGAATGGTCTTAGGTTCCAACGATGCATATGTTGCAATGAAACCAACGGGGAAGTTAACCATAATCAATCCAGCTTGGGAAACCATAACCGGCTATCCAATGGGGAAAATTAATCCACTGGGTGATAACAAGATAAAAACTGGAATAAACGGCAAATTTAGTATAGTAAAACCGATACAAATGGACTTATTTACAGAAAAAAAAGAGCCAAAGAATAGGCAAAAAACAGAAGATGATTCAAGTAGTATTAATATTAACAATTTATTAAAAAGAGAATCGGCCATTGAATTTTGGCAAAAAGTGAATCAGTTCTTTAGGTCTAATCCAACGGGACTAAAATCGGTTGAATTAGGAGAATATGAATTAATTGCGAAGGATGGAACCAGCCGTTTTGTTAAGATTTCGATTATGCCACAAACAGAAGATAACCGACTTATTGGATATTTTTTAAAGATTCATGATAATACTGAGCTTAAAAAAAATGAATTTAGCCTGATAGAGGCAAATAGCGAGCTAAACAAACTAGCAAGCAAAGATCCCTTAACTGATTTATTTAATCGACGAATTGCATTAGAAAGGATTGAAGGAGAGCTAAAAAGAGCCGATAGATTCAATCGAAACATGGGACTTATCATGATGGATTTGGATCACTTTAAGAATGTAAATGATACCTATGGCCACGACGTTGGAGATTTTGTCTTAAAAAAAGTGTCGATGATCATTCAACGTTGTTGTGGACGAGCGGAGGATATGGCTGCCCGATGGGGCGGAGAAGAATTTCTTATTATGTTGCCTGAAATAGAAAAAAAGGATTTAGCCAGTCGAGCAGAAATAATTAGAAAAGAAATAGAAAATTATAAATTTATAATTAATGGCAAAGAAATCCCAATCAGCGCAAGCTTTGGGTGTGTGTCTCTGAAAGAGAGTAAGATCGACCCAAGAGCAGAATCTGCAATGGATCAGTTGATTAAAAAAGCCGATGATGCTCTGTATAAATCAAAAGAAACCGGTCGAAATAAAGTAACTATGGCCGAAGAAAGATAAGGAAAATTTAAAAATAACGTCGAACTTTCTTTGAATATTTTACGTAATCATAACCAAAGCGTGTTCTTAAAAACTGCTCCTCGCCATATATAATTTGGTGATAGGTGAAGATACTGAAGATCCCCATTGCTATAATGAGGGGATTTAATGTTAATAGCATTCCGGAAATAGTAAACAGGTTAAAGCCAAGGTACATGGGGTTTCGGCTGAATTTATAGAGTCCATATGTTTTTAATTTGGTTTTTTCTGAAGGAACCCCGAGGCTAACGGATTTGCCAAGGTTTAATAAACTGATAACGATTAGGGTTAACCCAATCACAAATAGGATAAAGGCGACGGTATTGATGGGACTAAATTCTAACAGAGCTCCTGATTGGATGAAGTGACGAAACACAAGAACCCATATAAAATAACCGGAAAATTTTCCTGTAAAGAAGAGAAATGGGTTGATTGGTGGTTTTCCAAATAATTTTTTTATCATGACAACATGATAGCATTTAGCAAAATAGTTTTACCAGAAAAAAATCTGAAAAAACCTTTAGTTTCCCATTAACCCTAGTTTTTCTTTAGCAGCTGTTTCAATAGCAGAACCTATAAAGATTGGAGTATTAATAACTTTTGCTAGTGTTTCGGCTGAAATGTGATAGAAATTAATCATTTTTTCAAATACTTCAGCAGGGTAACTATTAGGTTCTTTTAACATATATAATAATTTTTCTTCGGTTGTCGCATTTTCCGAAATTGCAGCACTGTAATCGACGCTATTTGTCATAGACTGCATCCAGTAGCTGCTGTTAAGTGGGGAAAAAGCATTCCCAGATGTTGGCATAACCGTCGTTTGTATTGGATTTAAAATGCTGGTATCGATTGTTTTTATATCTAGAAAATGTCGAATAGATGTAATGAGTTTGGCGGTATCAATTTTATGAATATCTCCAATATTTGGGATATTAGATGCGACTATCGCCAATTCGTCATCGGAACAAATTAAGCCATCTTTATTTAGGTCTGCAGGCAGAACCAACGCTCTTTTATTAATATTTATGCATAAGTCGTTCATAATTCACCTCATCGTTAATTTGTTAACAGTATATCGAATGGAAATAGCAGAAATCTCATAAAAAAATGAAATATAGATAAATTTGTGTCGATATATTTATATAAATACTTAGCGGAAGAGATT
>MFRH01000099.1:48778-50745 GCA_001783275.1 Candidatus Margulisbacteria bacterium GWF2_35_9 | reverse complement strand
AGTATCCGGCTTAGAACGCTAAACTTGACCTTCTAACCCAATCATTTTAGGGGTTTCAAAAATACGGGTGATCGTACAATTCACAAAGGAATTTAGAATTGAATCATCGCAATTGTTTATTTTGACTCTAAAGTAGTTTTCACTATAACCGAAATAAACACCCTGTTTCTTTTCTTCAATCAACACCGAAACAGTTTTCCCAATGAATTTTTCAAGAAACCGATGTTTGTTTTCTTTAACTGTTTCAAGAGCCTGTGTCATTCGACTATGTTTTGTTTCATCAGAAAAAACAGGTGACATCTCATACGCCAAGGTTCCGTTTCTTGGAGAGTAGCTAAACAAATGCACATCCATAAACCGACCGCTACTTAAAAGAGCAATTGTTGCATTAAAATCAGCATCTGTTTCAGTGGGAAATCCTACAATGATATCTGTTGTTACTGTGACAGTTTTTGGCAGATGATCAATTAAATCAAGTAGTTCAATATAGTCCAGCATGGTATATCGACGCTTCATTTCCTTTAGAAGTTTATCTGTGGTGCCTTGAAGGGGAATATGAAGCTGAGGCGCAATTTTGGGAGTAGCTATTATAAAGTCTAAAAGTTCCGGTGTTACCAGATTTGGTTCGATTGAACTCAATCGTATTTGGTATTTGCCGGGAATAGTTGTAATATCTTTTAACAATCCAAGTAGATTAATGTTTTCAAACTGATATGTTCCCAAATTTATTCCAGTCAGCACAAACTCCTGAACGCCACACTGTAAGGACTGTAGCATCTCTTTTTTTATTTCAGATGGGTTAACACTATAAATATTCCGACGCAAATAGGGAATTAGGCAATAGCTACAAAAGTAGTTGCAACCATTTTGAACCATCATAAATTTTCTGTTCTTAGATTCTTCTTCTGCAACAAATTTAGGGGATTTATTATTACAAAACATAGCCTGAATCGTTTTGGATAAATCCATTTTGTTCAGATATAACCCATTTTTTAGCTTAGGTAAGTTAGAAGAGGAATTTTCTAAAGAGCAACCAGTAATGACAATTGTTGCTTTCGGACTATTTTTCTCTGCTTTACGTATCAGTTGACGGCCTTTGCGATCGGCAATATGGGTAACAGAGCAGGTATTAATGACAATAAGATCACATTCAGTGCCTATTTTTGTAAACAGATTTCCACCAGCAGATAGCTGGTGTTTTATCTGATCACTTTCATATTGATTAACCTTGCAGCCTAATGTAAGAACGGTAAACCGCATTACATGGATCTAGTATCGATAATGCTCTGGCTTATAAGGGCCATCGATGGGTACTCCAATATAATTAGCTTGATCTGTTGTCAATTTTGTTAGCTTCACACCAATTTTTTCAAGATGCAGTTTTGCCACTTCTTCGTCGAGTTTCTTTGAAAGGCGATACACTTTATTCTCATAAATATCTTTATTTTTCCAAAGATCAATCTGCGCTAGAGTTTGATTTGCAAAAGAGTTAGACATAACAAATGAGGGATGTCCGGTTGCACAACCAAGATTAACAAGTCGGCCTTCTGCTAACAAGTACATTTCGTGACCATCTGGGAAGACGTATTTATCCACTTGTGGTTTTATGTTTATTTTCTTAATACCAGGAAAAGCTTCCAGTTTGGCGACTTCTATTTCGTTATCAAAATGACCGATGTTACAAACAATGGCCTGATCTTTCATTTTTGCCATATGTTCAATTCTGATAATGTCTTTATTTCCAGTGGTTGTAACATAAATATCACCAGTTCCTAGCGTATCTTCAACGGTGGTTACTCTGAATCCGGCCATTGCTGCCTGAAGCGCGCAAATTGGATCGATCTCAGTTACAACAACGATGGCACCAAGTCCACGCAGTGACTGAGCAGACCCTTTTCCAACATCACCATAACCGCAAACGACCGCTACTTTACCTGCGATCATAACATCGGTAGCGCGTTTTATTC
>MFRH01000099.1:33531-48740 GCA_001783275.1 Candidatus Margulisbacteria bacterium GWF2_35_9 | reverse complement strand
TTTGTAACGGAATCATTTACATTAATAGCAGGTATTAACAACTCTCCGGCTTCCATCATTTGATACAAACGGTGAACTCCGGTAGTGGTTTCTTCAGAAACGCCACGTAGTTCTTTTAGCATATTTGACCATTTATTTGGATTTAGTTTTAAGGTATTTTTTAAAAGCTTAAATAATTCCTGCTCATCTTCGGCACTGGTTTTTTTATCTAGTACAGTTGGATTTTTTTCACCCTTTGCTCCTAAGTGAACCACCAACGTTGCGTCTCCACCATCATCAACAATTAGTTGAGGACCGAGGTCTCCAGGAAATGTTAGCGCTTGTTCGGTACACCACCAGAATTCCTCTAGATTTTCGCCTTTCCAAGCAAATACCGGTATTCCTGCTTTTGCGATAGCAGCGGCTGCATGGTCTTGTGTTGAAAATATATTACAACTGGCCCAGCGAACATCTGCACCAAGATCAACCAGAGTTTCAATCAAAACAGCTGTTTGAATGGTCATATGCAAGCTACCCATAATACGAACACCGTTCAGCGGTTTTTCAGCCGTATATTTCTTTCGGATAGACATTAATCCGGGCATTTCATGCTCAGCTACTTCTATTTCTTTTCGTCCCCAATCAGCAAGATTTATGTCTGCGATTTTATAATCCATTTGTAGCTCCTTTTAATAATTTTTTATTTTTGGTATCAGGCTATTATATTACAAGCTTGAATATTTTTTAAGTAAAGATAAGCGTATGTCTAAATCCTGCTTATTTGCGCTAAGTAAAGAATCAGGGCCAAACTCCTGAACAGTAAAAGAAGCAGTGATGGTTCCAATAAACAGTGCTTCTTTAAGAATTTGCCAGTTAAAGTCTTTATCGCTGATAAAACCTAAAAAGCTACCTGCAAAAGAATCTCCTGCTCCAGTTGGATCTTTCACAGAGGCAAGAGGATATGCTCCGATAGTAAAATATTCATCGGCACCTCTACCAAAAATTGCAGCACCAAACTCTCCTTTTTTTAGAATAAGATATTTCAAACTCTTAAAGGTTTTAAAGGCCCAAGAGGCTCCTTTAATTAAGTTGTATTCTCCGGAAAGCATTTTTAGCTCCCCATCATTAATGAATAAAAAATGACTATGATTAATTACATAAATAAGCGATTCTTTTTTAATATTAATCCATAGGTTCATCGTATCCATGGCGATAACTGGGCTTTTTGATTTTGTTATGGCTTCCATTTGAACATCAGGGTCATTATTAGCTAGAAATAAAATCTTTGCATTGGCATTTTTTCCATTGATTAATGGGTGATAATTATCCAATACACCAATTTCAGTATTGATTGTTTGGGCAGAATTGATATTGTCGAGATAACTTCCGGTCCAGTGAAACGTGTTGCCACTTTTAACTTCTAAGTCGGATATATCGATCCCTCGGTTGGAAAGGATGTCAAAGTAATTTTTTGGAAAATCTTTTCCGACGACACCAATCATTGAAGGAGCAGTATAATTGCTGGCTGCAATGGCGGCATAGGTGGCAGAACCACCCAGAATTTTTTCTCTGGTGCCTTCTCTGGATTCTAATGTATCAAATGCAACGGATCCAACGATTGATATACTCATACTGCTATTCTACTAAAGGAAGCTTAATTGTGAAAGTACTACCTTTGGCTTCTTCACTTTCAATAGTTATTTCTCCTTTATGGAGTTCAATAATTTTTTTAACGATGCTAAGACCGAGTCCAGTGCTTTTTTCTCCACCGGTTGGTCGACTGCTTATTTGAGAAAATGGTTGAAACAAGTTTGAAATTTCTTCTTTTGGGATTCCAATACCTTGGTCGGTAATCATAATATGGAAATACTCTTTATCAATTTTTGTTGAAATAATTATCTGTGTTTCCGGATGGGAAAATTTTAAGGCATTAGATATTAAATTATCCATGACTTGTTTTAATCGTCGTTCATCGGCGGGAATGGATATGTCCGTTAGCGTATTAATTTTAATCTCAATATTTTTCTCGGCTGCTTTAATCAAATGGCCTTGAACTGCATTCTCAATAAGAGGTTTAATCGGAATGAGCTGTTTATCGACACTGAAGTTAACATTTAAATTTTGAATTTCAAGGAGGTCTTCAATGAGTTCAAGCGCAAACTGGGTATGTTTTTTTATTTTTCGTATAACCTCTTTTTGATTTTCATTAAGATCAGGAGAGAGTACCCGTATAAATATTTCGGATAGGCCAAGCACAGAAGCTAAAGGGCTCTTTAGGTCATGGATGATCTGATGGAAAACTTCCTCTTTTTGTAATAATCCATTATCCATTAATTAAAAACCCCAATTAAACTCCCCCGAAAAGACGTTATACTTATCGCACTCAATAGGTATGATATAATAATACGCAAAACAACATTAATTGACAACGGTTTACACGATTTATAGAAAAAAATGAAACAATTAGATCAGACAGACATTGACCAACTAAAATATGCAATAATCCAGATAATTAAGCTGAATCTAAGTTTATCTGATGAAAGGTCGGTGTGTCTGGTATCTAAGTCTCCTCGGCGAAGAGAGTGCCTAAAAGAGTTTGTTTCAGAGTTTAATACCGATTTAGTGAGCGAAAAAGAAGAGCTTGTTTTTTTTGAGAAAATGAGTGAAGTCGCCCATTATCTGGCACTTCAAAAACAGAAGCATTTTCTACAAAAAAATATAAATAATGATCGATATGTAATCACGTCAGATACGATTGTGTATTATGAGCCAGAAAAGAAACTATTAGGAAAACCCAGAAATATTAAAGATGCAGAAAATATGCTTCGGTATCATCTGGGAAAACAGCATAAAGTGGCAACGGCTCTTGTGATTACTGACCGATACAGCGGGAAACTGCATTCAGTGGTAGATACAACCGTTGTTCGGTTCAAGCCCTATTCAAGGGATATTGAGTCGGCAATTCAGGATTATTTGATCTTGAATCCGCCACATGGGCCACTAGATAAGGCTGGAGCATATGGTATTCAGGAAGTGCTTATCAAGAAAAATCTAATCGAAGGTATTGAGGGAGATGAATCGACTGTAATTGGTTTCCCAATGATTAAATTTAAGAAGTTGTGGGATGATTTGTTAATCAGATAAAACGTTTGGCTTGTTGCGATAGTAGTTCACGGTTCGTCTGGCGATATTAATTCCTTGTTGTAGTAATATTTTCTGTATCTCAATATCCGGTTTATCTCGATATGCTGGGGTTGAAAACAAGTGCTTCAAAAAAAAGACGGTTTGCTGAGATTTATTTATACTTCGTTGAAACAAATTTCGAAGTAGAAGAGTTTTATTGTTGATAATAATATACTTTTTATTTACGACTCGATTGACGAAAGAATAGGATAAACCGAGTTCCTCGGCGACCTGTTTTTGTGTGACTGGCATTAAGAATTCAAGAGAATTGTAGAGTTCGATATTTTGTAAACTGAAGAAATAGGTGAGAATTTTTTCAAGTATCGATCGTCGTTCCATTAAATCCTTTAGTATTTCCGCATCATTCACAAAGCTGTAATCTTCAAGGAGTTGAATATCAAATAAGTTATTAACGACCATTATTTCGGCACTGGGTATTGTAAATCGAGTTTTGTTAGATGCATACAGTTTGCCAGGTAGCGTATTGTTTAAGTTGTTTCGAATGAAATACAGAGCATCGACAATATCTTCCTCCGGGCGGTCCAGCTCAGTAGCAATCGCAGATATATGACCACCCATAATTTCATTTTCTTTTTGAAGGACATCAAGACAGAGTTGCTTAAAGTCGGTGTCTTCCATTTCAAAATTTTTAACTTGAATAATTAAAAATTCACTGACAGAACGTGCACCAACTCCTTCTGGCTCAAGTGTTTGGAAAACTTTTAGGAGGTCTGTTATCTTTCGGTCTGCCATATCTGGAAACAATTTAAATAACGATTGTTTTGTTTTTTTCCAATCGCTTAGAAGACCAGAGGAGTCCAAATCATTAACAAAATATTCTAGAACTTTTCGTTCGTCGTCCCTTAGGCTAAGCATTTCAATCTGATCTAGTAGCATGGTTTCTAAATTGATTTCAGAAACATAGGCACTATTGGAGTTGAATTGACTTTTGGAAGATTGATTGGCGTATTTTTGATAAAGTTGATAATAGGATTGAGAAAACAGATTAATTTTCTCAAGATAACGACGCGTTACTTTGAATGTTAATCTGGTTCTGGTTTGAAGTCTTGGCATGTTCAGGTTTCGATTTGGTATTCTCTTATTTTGTTGTACAAAGTGGTACGAGTAATCCCCAGTTCTTTTGAAGATTTCATGAGGTTTCCATTATTTTTTCCGATAACAAATTTTATATGAGTCTTTTCAACACTTTTTAAATCCGTATGGTTATGATCTCTAGAAATCGTTTCCGGAACAGTTAAATAGATATCCAAACTATCAATTCCTAAAACAGAGCCTGTTGATTTTAATACAGCTCGTGTAATAACGTTATCCAGTTCTCGTATATTTCCGGGCCAATTATATTTTAACAATAATTGTATGGCATCTTTGTTAAAGGTTTTAATTGTCTTATGAAACTCTTCTGATCGGGTTTTTAAAAAGTATTCTGCCAAAGGCATAATATCGTTAACACGATCACGCAAGGCAGGTAATTGTATCCGATACACGTTAATTCTATAAAAAAGGTCCTCTCTAAACTTTCCTTCTTCTGAGAGGTTTTTCAGGTCTTTATTTGTGGAGCATACGAATTTTACATTAATTTTTCGTTCTTTAACTTCCCCGAGACGGATGACGGTTTTGTCCTGAAGGACTCTTAATAGCTTTGCTTGAAGTTTTGGAGATAGTTCGTTTATTTCATCCAGAAAGAGTATGCCATTATGAGCTAATTCAATTTTACCAGGTTTGTCGTTTGAAGCATCGGTAAACGACCCTTTTTTATACCCGAACATTTCGCTTTCCATTAAATCATCTGGAATCGCTGCGCAGTTTAATGCAATAAACGGGCCATCTTTAAATTGGCTATTCACATGAATGGCACGAGCCATAAGCTCTTTGCCTGTTCCAGTTTCCCCATCAATCAGCACCGTAACATCATTGTCTAGAATGGGTTTCATATCTAAAATAAGTTGGTTGATGGTTTTTGATGACCCAACCATGGATAATATGTTTTGACCGGCTTTTTTCTCCAGATAGCCGATTTCTTCTCTGAGGAACAGTTCATTGGATAACTGATTTTTAGTATAAGTCAGAATATGTTTTAGAATATGTTTAAATTTTGCCACATCGTTGTCGTTGGAATCCGAAAAGGCTTTTTCAGTAGTTATCAGAAGAGATTCCAGATAGTGAATAATATCTTCATTGCAAACATTGCATTCCTGGAGAGAGATAAGAACCTTTAATATATTTGCGATAGAGGAAAACTCTTTGTCTGTGATATCGGCCTTTATATGCTTACTGGCTTCTAAAATACTTTTAACGAGTGCTTGGGATTGTTTGGAAAAAAAATCCTGATCCAGTAGCTCTTTGTTTCGTTTGCCTAGTTCTTCTGCCCATAACTCAAAGAAATCTTTATCTTTTTTTATTAACGAATGTTCCATTATAGATTTATTATAGCATTTTGAACGGAATGCAATAAATAACGAATATAAAATTGATAAAGGCTATTTCCAGAGAAGAATTTTGCCTGTTTTTTTGTATTGTTTTCCATCAGAAGCAGTTAGTTTCATTAGGTAAAGATACACATCGCTAGGCATTATGTTGCCTGCTTCGTTTTTCCCATCCCATATTGCAACACCAGGGTGGCTTCCACTTGTGCCATTGACTCCGTTAATATCAACACTTCTTATCAACTTGCCTTGTAATGTATAGATTTGAACTTTTCCGCTCATGGTAGAACTAAGGGCATAATCAAGCATAACATTATCGCCACTATCTGGATTAAAGGGGTTTGGATAGTTAATACATCCACTAATCCCGGCAGCAGCCGCTTCAATAGAAACAGCCATAATTTGATAATCATTATTTCCTTCAACTAAATCAAGATTTATATCAGCGTTTATTAGTTCGGTACGATTATCAAATGTATCTACCAGATAATACTGCCATTCTTTGTTGGTTTCATCATTATTTATTTGCCATTGTAAAGTTGCTTTTTGAGTGATCGCACTAGGTATTTGGATGTCCCACTTTATAATATTCGAGTTATAGTTTTTAATACTTGTTTTAAGGGTTGTTGTATCATTTATAGCAACAATGTTAATGTTTTGTTCCGGTGCAATTGGCGGAGCGACAATATCTTCATTTTGCAGGTCTGTATCACCGGCTACTAAACGAACACTCCGAACCCAAGCATTATTTTGAATGCTTAGTTTAAGAGAAACAGGTAGCTTAGTTTGTTTGCTGCTAATTTGATTTGGAATAAAGTTATTTGTCATCGGAAAGACAATGGTTACTGGTTCGTTAGCATAAACATAGTATGCTTTCCATGGCTCAATAACGAGATTACTGTCTGACAAATCAGTATTTCCTATGTAGGTGTGAATGCCTTTAAGAATGAGCCCCATTTTGCAAGCTTGATCCACGGAGTAGGTCTCAGAATTTTTAATAACCATCAAATCTTGCCAGTTTGTCGTAGAAAGGGTTGGATTACTGATTAAATTCCATCCTTTTGTTAGACCGATTGACAACGTATTGTTTAATGTATCATCTGGACTATAAAAAACGGAGACATTTTGAGTGCTTAGCAACCATGCGCCATTTCCTTGGTTAATATTACGAGAGATGGTTTTGATGTATGAGTGATGATTTTTGTCACTACTCATTAACTGGTACATATCCATCTGAACTGGTAGCATACCGGCTGGAAGACCAATGAGCTGGGCATGTTTAGTATTGGCAACAATCTCTTTAATGTATAACAGTCCACCTGGGGTAGAGTCTTCCGGTGATACTGGACTATAGGCAGTAGCAAAACCAGTTAAATCATTGGTTTCATTAAAGGCGATTACATGAAAGTATCGAGTAGCCGGTTTGCTTGGGCCATCTGAAACAGATAGTTTAATACGATAAATACCGACCTCATGTGAAGAGGGAGTCCAGATAAATGCCCCATTTGAAAAGCTTGCTCCCGGGGGCAGTCCTTCAAGTGTAATATTTAGTGGGTCGTTATCCGGATCAGTAATCGGAGCCTGAAAAGAAAGTGTTTCACCAGTTTTGACCATTTTTAATCGAATGGGCTCAATAGTGGGTGCACGGTTCACATTTTTAACGGTAATGATAATATTTTTTGTTACAGTATCAATTCCATCAGTTGCAATAAAGGTAATGGGATACTCTCCCTGTTGTGAGAAATTGGGATTCCATTCAAAAATATAATAGGTAGATTGAGGAGTTAGTTTTGCGCCTTCTGGTAATCCATTCGCCTTAAACTGGACGGTTTCGCCATCATCATCTCGAGCATAAGCAAAAAATGAAAGTTTTTGGTTTTCGATAACGATTTGATGTCCAAATTCGCTAAAGTATGGAGGTCGATTAATATTATTAACCTTTAAAGCAAAGGATTTTTCACTAGAAAGGCCAAAAGGATCAACGGCTTTTATTTTAATCTGGTATGATCCTGCCTGAGAAAAGGAGGGTCTAAAGTGAAGATCTTCGTTTGTGATGGAGCAACCAGAAGGGCCACTGACCAACACATATTTTAGAATTTCATTATCTGGATCGATTGCTCTCAGTTTTACCGTTAACATTTGATCTTCATTCACTTCCTGATCGGATATATCATCCAGGACAGGTTCTCTGTTAACATTTAATACGGTAATCTGAACCTGAGATTGGGACGTTTTTCCATTGCTGTCAGTTGCAGTGAAAGTGACAAGATAACTACCGGAATCTTTGTAAGTGGGGGTCCATCGAAAGCCCTGGTTTATAAATGTTGCCCCATTGGGTTTATTAACAATACCATAGGTAAATGAATCACCGTCAGGGTCACTAGCTGTTATTTGAAAACTTAGCAATTGATTCTCATTCACAGAATGAATGGAAGGAGCAAGAATAATTGGTGCCTGATTCACATTAATTACAGTAATGATGACAGTTTTTTCATCATAACCCCCTAGGGCATCTCCAACTTTTATTGTTATAGGATAGGTTCCGGATTGAGTATAGCTTGGTTGCCAATGGAATGTTTTATTGATAAAACTTGCTCCAGCCGGCAATCCGGTAATTTCATAACGAATACTGTTTTGTTCTGTACCACTGGCATTGATCGTAAAACTGAGAACACTATTTTCCAGAACTTCTTTATCTCCAATCAATTCAAGGGTTGGCGCAACATAGACATTTGCAACAGAAACAGTAATCGAAGCCTCTGCTTCCCCACCATTTTTATCTGTGACTTTAAATGTGAGAGGATAACTTCCAGCTTGAGAAAAATTGGGTATCCACGAAAAGACCTGATTGGCAAATGAAGCGCCGGAAGGCCTGCCTATAAGGGAATAGCTTAGCTCTTCTCCGTCGATATCTGTGGCTGATACTTGAAAGGAAAGCACTTGATTTTCGCTAATGATTATATTTTCAAGAGGAGTAATCACTGGTAGTCGATTCACATTGTTAACTACAATTGTTTTTCCGGTTTTTACAATACTGCCATTTGGGTCAGTGGCGCTAACGGTCATGTAATAGTATCCAGCTTGAGTAAAGTTGGGTGTCCAAGAAAATTGTGAGCCGTTAAAAGTGGCTCCTGCTGGTAAGTTAGATATGCTGTAAGTTAAGGGTTCTTTATCTGGGTCGTTAGCAGTAATTGAAAACTGAATTGCTTGGTTTTCATCAATAACGGATGTTGGCAATGGAGTAATAATAGGTGATCGATTTGAATTAATAACCATAATGCTAATTTTCTTAGAATCGGTTCCACCTACTCCGTCGGAAACCCGAGCGGTAATATTATAAGTTCCGGATTGTTGATAATCGGGAGTCCAGTTAAACGAGTGATTTGAAAAAGTTGCGCCTGCCGGTAACCCATCAATTGAATATGTAAGAGTAGCCCCTTCTGTATCGCTAGCACTGAGAGTGAACGTGATTGCTTGATTTTCATTAATTGTTTTATTACCAATTGTTGCCAGTATCGGTAATTGATAGTTGTTCAGTACAGTAAGAATCATCGACTGTTGGCTGGTTCCTCCGGATGGGTCTGCAACAGTAAATGTAAGCGGATATTCTCCAGCTTGTTGATAGGTTGGAGTCCAGCTGAAAAGCTGATTAGAAAAAGAGGCTCCGGCAGGCAACCCGGTCACAAAATAGCTTAACGCATCATTATCAGCATCTGATGCTTGTATGAAAATAGAGAGCGATTGGTTTTCAGTGAGAGTTTTATTTTCTAGTGGATTCATGACTGGCAAGTGATTGACGTTTTTAACAACAACGCTAACTGCTGTTTGAGCGCTTCCACCTTTTCCATCTTGGGCAGTAAAAATAAGATTATAAACTCCGGCTTCTATATAGCTAGGTGTCCAGCTGTATAGTCCATTAGAAAAAGAGGCTCCATCTTGTAGTCCAATGACACTGATCGACACAGTATCACCGTCTGGATCACTGGCGGAAATCTGAAAGCTGATCGTTTCATTTTCATTAATCTCAGGGGCAGTTAGCGGTACAAAAACAGGATATCGATTATAATCTCGAACCGCTATGGTCATATTTTTGATATCTTGTCCGCCGAGAGAGTCGACAACTTTTATAGAAAGAGGATAAACACCGGCTTGGGTATAATCCGGTATCCAGCTGAAATTATTATTTGCAAAGATCGCACATTTGGGTAGCCCGTCTATACTATAAGAGAGGGTTGTTCCTTCCGTTTCGGTGGCACTGGTACTAAACTGCACTAATTCGTTCTCAAGGATTGTTCTGCTTAATACCGGATTTAATTTGGGCGTTTGATAAGAGTTTGCAACATTTAGCTGAATTGTTTTTACAGCAGATCCACCGGTGGCATCTTTTACCGTAAAGGTAAGAGGATAAATTCCAGCCTGAGTATAAGAGGGAGTCCAACTGAAAATTTGATTTGCAAAATTTGCGCCAAGGGGAATGTTGTCTAGTGCATAAGTTAACACCTCACCGTCGGCATCACTGGCACTGATCGGAAAGGATATACGCTGATTTTCTTTGATCATCTGATCCTGAATAGGAGTGATCACCGGTAGTCGATTGATGTTGTGAACTAGAACCGTGACTGTAAGTTGACTGATTCCTCCTGAACTATCAGTCGCACTAAAAACAAGGTTGTAGCTACCAGCTTGCTGATAAGAAGGAGTCCAGGTAAATATCTGATCTTTAAATGTAGCGCCTGGTGGTAGTATCCCAACACTATAACGGATTAGCTCGTTGTCTAGGTCACTGGCTTTAACTTGAAAACGAAGGGCTTCGTTTTCATTGATAGTCTTATTTGGTATGGATTCAATAACCGGTAGACGATTCTCATTCACAACAGTGATGATAATCGTTTCGGATGATTTTCCGCCCATATTATCCGAAACGGTGAAGGTAATCGAATACGTTCCAGCTTGTTGATTGGTGGGAATCCAAGTAAAAATCTGATCAGCAAATATCGCTCCAGCAGGAAGCATGGAAGTGCTGTATGTGACTGATCCAGATTCAGTTTCGGTTGATTGAACTTTAAAACTCAGCGATTGATTTTCGTTAATGGTTTTATTTCCAATAGGCGCTAGAACAGGGACTGTATAGACGTTTTTAACGATAATATTAAAAGCAGCCTGAGTCGTGCCGCTATGGCCATCATTTACTTCCACAACGATTGGATAGGTTCCTGCCTGCTGATAAGTAGGCCTCCAATGAATTGTCTGGTTAGTAAGGCTTGCTCCAGCTGGACCACTAAAGAGTTTATAACTTAATGTATTGTTATCTGGGTCTGTTGCACTTAACGGGACGCTGAGCATTTGATTCTCATTGACAGAGTAGTCTTTAATATTTGTAAAGGTGGGTAGACGATTCACATCGATCACTTGTAGAGTAACGTTTGTTTGAGCAACTTCACCGCTGGAATCGCTTGCAATAAATGTAACGGTATAGCTACCGGCCATTGTATAATCAGGCGTCCAGCTGAATACTTCATTCTTAAAACTTGCATTTTTTGGCAGATTATTTACGCTGTATTGGATAATCTCACCATCAGGATCATTGGCATGAACATTGAAACTAAGCAGTTGATTTTCTAAAATAGTTTGATTGGATATTGCGTCAATAACAGGTAATCGGTTGATATTGGTAACGGTTATTTGAATTGTTTGGACGTCTGTTCCTCCCAATTCGTCGGAGACAGAAGCGCTTAGAGCGTATGTGCCGGATTGCTGGTAAGTGGGTGTCCAATTAAATTCTTGATTTTCAAATGATGCTCCTTCCGGGAGGAGAGTTAACGTATAGCGGAGAGGAGATTCTTCTGTCTGGGGAGCACATACTTGAAAACGGATATTTTGGTTCTCGTTAATTGTTTTGTTCCCGATAGTTAAAAGCACTGGGGGTTGATAAATATTATTAACGAGTAAATTAAAGCTCTCTGACACCTGACCTCCTTGTCCATCGTTTATGATAAGAGTGACAGGATAAGTACCGGCTTGCTGATATGTGGGTGTCCAGGTAAATTCTCTGTTAATTAAGGATGCTCCGTTTGGGATTCCATTCAGAAAATAACTAAGAGGATCACCATCTTCATCAGTCGCACTAATAGTAAAGGAGAGTGCTAAGTTTTCGTTAGTAATTTTATCTTCAATCGGTACAAGTGTTGGGATTCGATTCATGTTTTTAACAACGATAGAAACAGCTTTTTGGGTTTGTGCTCCAAAAGAATCTGTTAATATGAACCGTAAGTTATAGGTACCGGATTGTTGGTAGGTGGGTGTCCAAGCAAACACATTGTTTATAAATGTCGCACCAGTGGGTAATCCACTACATTCCAAAGAAACTTCATCATCGTCTGGATCAGAAGCATCAATTTGTAACACAATCGTTTTGTTTTCTCCGGTATCAATATTCATGGGGATGAAGCCGAGAACAGGAGCCCGATTGACGTTAAGTATTTCAAGGTTGACCACGGTTGAAGCTTGTTCACCAAGTCCATCAGTAACAACAAAGGTTATCGGATAGGTACCGGATTGAGTGTAGTTCGGTTCCCAGGAAAAAGAGCCCTCATGAAAATTTGATCCAAGAGGTAATCCGATAGCGCTAAACGTTAATTTACCTGACTCAGTATTATCTGCAAAAAGACCGATTGATACGGCGGTCATTTCATTGGCAGTTGTTTTTCCGAAGACTCTTAATACTGGTGCTTGGTATACATTGGCAACTGTAAGAACAACTGTTTTTTCATCAAAATTTCCAAGTTGATCAATTGCTTTGAATCGAAGGGTATATGATCCTGCTTGTGTATAACTAGGCGTCCAGCTGAATGTCTGATTACTGAAAGAGGCTCCGCTTGGTAAATTAACAGCTTCAACGCTTACGTTTGAGAGAGCGTTGTTAACTAACTCTATTTTAAAAGTGATTGTTTGATTTTCAGCGGTAGATTGGTTATTAATAGTAACTAGTATTGGAGGTTCAATTTTTTCCCATGGAGGAGTGACTTTGCTATTTGTTAATGCAGCATAGGCATTTATGATGCCGGCTCCTTGATATTTTGCTGGAATGGAGGATGTATAAGTTGAGCTTTCTTTGATTGTTTTAATCACTTCCTCAACGGTTAAATAGGGTTTGTTTGCAAGAATGAGTGCCGCTAATCCAGCTACATGAGGAGCTGCCATAGATGTTCCGCTAAGGGTTTGATAACCGGAAGTCATTGAAGCGTTTCCAGGACGAAGCGACATAATATTATATCCGGGAGCAGCAACATCAATTCCATCACCAAAGTTACTAAAGGAAGCATAGGTATAGTTCTGGTCAGAAATTTTTCGATAAGCTGCAACAGCAATACTGCCTTCGATATTAGCCGGTAGATGATACTTTACATCGTCATAGCTATTACCAGCGGCATTAACAACTACACAGCCCATTGCCTGCGCATCGTTGATTATGGCTTCAAGGAAGGTAGATGTTCCATTCCCACCCCAGGAATTATTAATAACATCTGCTCCATTTTCTACAGCATAAACAATAGAGGCTCCTAATCCACTGAGACTGCCACTACCGGAAGAACTAAGCCCTTTAACCGCCATGATTTTTGATCTGGAAGCCACCCCGATAATTCCTTTTTTATTATTACCTTTTGCAGCAATTGTTCCGGCAACATGGGTGCCATGATAATGGTCATCAAATGGATCGCCGTCCCTATTTACAAAGTCATAACCGTAGTAATCGTCAACATAGCCATTGTTATCATCGTCGATTCCATTATTGGGTAATTCAAAAGTATTAACCCACATGTTTTCAGCAATATCTTCGTGTCGATAGTCAACGCCGGTATCAACAACGGCAACAACGATGCCGAGTCCAAATGAAAGGTTCGAGTTATTCCAAGCTGCTTCCAGATTGCTGGCTTGAAGACCCCAAAGGTCTTCGTAATATGAAGAAATGGATCCCTTTGACCAAGTTCCGTTTTGATCAGGATCGAGATACTTATCATTTGGCAACACATTAATAGATAACAGAAGATCTTCTTCTATTGATTCTACGAGCGCATTATTGCTATATGCAGAAATAACGGTTTTGGCTGAAAACTCTTTGGGAACCTCAATTATGTAATAGTTCTCAAGCAGAAGTTCCTTGGGATTTTTACTTGCTCGAGCCGCTCGTGCTGGAAATTTATTCTTAATGGATTGTCTGGAGATGGCACTTGAAGTCATGGTTCCATTGCTAAAAGATTTTTTATTAAACACGGGTCGTGGTTCAGATGCATTAAACTTTGTTTGAAGACCAGCAAGCTGCACGCCCTGGCTGTTTGTAAAAGCAGAAGACTTGCTAACAGTATAGCTTGATTTATATTTAATAATATATTTTTTGGCAGTTTTTGGCGTTGTTTTTGGTTGAGACAGGGAGTTGGGAGCTGTTGAAGATGCAAATAGATTGTTTTCTCCAAGCCCACTCAACATGGCAGGTGCTTTTAGCTCCACAATAGTGTTACTTGTTACCGGACCGGAATAAAAGAGGGATGCCCCAAATAATAAAGCAGAGAGTAATATTTCCATCAGTAAGAAAGGTGTCCTTTCATTATAGGGTTATTCCAAGACCAAAACGGTGAACAGCCCCAAGTTCCGGATCGGAGAACATATAATCAATAGAGAGCAAGTCCATCTTAAGGGATATTCCTAAAAAATATTTTTCAAAATAACCGTTCATTCCTCCTTTTAGGGATACGAAAGGTAATCCGGTGAATACAAAACCATAGTTGGTATAGGTGTGTTCACTTAACCAGTCGTAAATTAAATCCATAGAGGCTTTAATCCCAAAGAACTCTTGCTCCAAGCCGAGTCGGTATTTTGGGTAAAGTTCATTGGTACCATTAACGACAACGATATTTTCTCCAACCAGCCCAATATGTGTGCCAGTAAAAAGCAGTATTTTGCAGGCGATATCGATACTTTGGTAATTCTTTTCAGCTAATGCTTTTTGTGTAAACACTTTATAAGAAGACCCAATGCTTAACCCAGGTATTAATTGATAACCAAGACCAAGAACATACGCGTCATTTCGATAATTAAATGGGGCGCCAAGGCTTTGTCCAACGTTTCCTCGGTAATCGAGGGCATTAACCTGTAATCCAAGATAAGCAATCCCAAAAGCGAGATTTTTTGAAAGATTCATGTTAAACATACCAGTAATAGTGCTCAAGTCTTCAATATAGCTACTATAACTTAAATACAACTGGCTACTACGGAGATTAACCAGATTTGCTGGGTTCCAGTAAATAGAGGAATTACTGGCTGGATTTGCTGTATAGGCACCACCCACTTGCATGCCGTCTAGGCCAAGGCCTTGGTCAAGAATGACGCTTGCCATGCTTGACGTTGAGAAAGAAAAAATTAGTATTAAAATGAGCTGTTTCATCGGATAATTGGGCCCCCACCCAAGTATTTGTTTACATGAAGCATACAGCTTTTATATTCCCATTATTGTTAAATATAAACATGATCTTTGCCTGTTATAACTGGGGAAACAGGCTTTTAAGTGACCTCGTAATAGAGTTAAATAAAAAAGCATACACTAGTGAT
>MFRH01000099.1:0-33507 GCA_001783275.1 Candidatus Margulisbacteria bacterium GWF2_35_9 | reverse complement strand
AAAGGTAATAAGACATTGGTAATTGTTTGTATTATAATACCTACGATTTAAATGGGTAATGGCAAAAAATGCAATTCGCTAACAAAAATAAGGTATCCCTAGAAAGATAGGAAACAACAATGGAAATAATGATTATTGATGATGAATTGATTAGTAGAAAAAAACTGTGTACTATTCTTGGGGCTTATGGCAACTGCCATGAGATCGATAATGGGACGGACGCTATCGAATTTTATAACAAGGTGATTAAGGCGGGTAAAAAAATAGACCTGATCACATTAGATGTTTCCATGGCTGGAGTTGATGGGCTGACGGTCTTGTATAAGATCCGTGTGAATGAACGTCGAAATGGGCTTAGGCCAAACCAATGTGCCAAAATTATCATGATTACGTCTGACCGGAGTAATGAAACTCACGAAAAAGCTTTGTCGCTGGGATGTGACCATTATCTAATAAAACCGATCACCAATCAGAATCTAGTGGATTGGCTGGAAAGACAGAACTTGGTTGCGTAGTACTTTTTAAATAACGAGTTCCATAATATTGTCATTCATAACAAAGCCATTTCCAATATCAATAATTTGGGTTCCCGTAGTTAAAAAACCAAGCTTCTTATAAGCTGTGATACTTGTGCTATTTTCTTTGTTTACGGTAAGATAGATTTTTTTTAAATCCTGATTTTTTGCATAATTAATAATAAACCCAATGGCTTTTTTTCCAAAACCGCTACCGCGAAGCTCTTTTTTTATATAAAGTTTGCTTAAAAAGAGTCTCGGATTTTTTTCTTGAATGGCAAAATACCCAATATTTTTAGATTCTGAAACGATAAGATAGTATAAATACCGATGTTCCTGAATTTGTTGCGTAATAGCCTCTGCGGATTGAAAGGTAGTCAACATGTGCTGAACCTGAGAAATGCCAATAATGGGAGTATAGTGTTCTGTCCATATTTCCTCAGCAAGAGAAGCGATTGCTTTAAACTGTGTTGTGTTTTGAGCAAGTATAAACATGAAAATACTTTATAGTGATTATTTAATAATCGCAAGTAGGAAGAATTCTTCATATAAATCCTTGTTGCCAAGATTAGTTAATATTGGAATAATACGCTCGGTAGCAATTGTTCTTATTAGGAGTGTGAAATGAGTTCAAACGAAATCGTCCCCAAGCTGTTTACTTTATTAAAAAAAGGAATTCCAAAACAACAAATATTTTCTGATATTATTTCAGGAATAATTGTCGGTATTATTGCCTTACCTTTGGCAATTGCATTTGCCATTGCTTCTGGGGTAACTCCTGAAAAAGGCATAATAACAGCAATTGTCGGTGGTTTAATAATCTCTATATTCGGAGGGAGTCGGGTTCAAATTGGTGGTCCGACAGGAGCATTTATTGTTATTGTTTTTTCAATTGTAATGAAACACGGCCTTAACGGGCTATATATTGCAACCTTTATGGCGGGTATTATTCTGGTCATTATGGGTTTATTAAAATTAGGTTCCTTGCTTAAATTTATTCCACAGACCCTTATTACCGGATTTACGTCAGCAATCGCCGTTATAATATTTACAACACAAATCAGTGATTTTCTGGGTTTAGAAATACCCCATCTTCCAAGTGAATTTATTGGTAAATGGACCGCTTATTTTTATCATTTGGAGTTCATAAATTACTGGTCATTAATGATTAGTCTAATGACTATTTTGATCATTGTTGTTTTACCTAAAATATCGAGCAAAATTCCATGGGCGTTTGTTGCGATACTAGCAACGTCACTTATCGTATATGCGTTTAAATTACCCATAGATACAATTTATACACGGTTTGGAAATATTGCATTTGCCATGCCAAAACTAATGTTTTTTACCATCAATTTAGATGTCCTAAAAGAGTTATTTGTGCCCGCAATATCAATTGCGATTTTAGGTTCATTAGAGTCATTATTATCGGCAGTGGTTGCAGACAGTATGATTGGGGGAAAACATCGATCTAATATGGAGTTAATTGCTCAGGGAGCGGCTAATATCGTATTGCCTTTGATTGGCGGTATCCCTGCAACAGGAGCAATTGCACGAACTGCGGCAAACATAAAAAATGGGGGACGAACTCCAATCGCTGGCATTGTTCATGCACTATTCCTCTTATGTGTGTATTTGTTTGCCATGCCGGTTATTAAGTATATCCCAATGGCAACGCTTGCTGGCGTATTAATGGTGGTTGCATGGAATATGAGCGAGGCAAAAGTATTCATAAATTCATTAAAAATAGATTTTTATGAAACAGTCGTTTTATTAACAACCTTTATATTAACGATCCTTACTGACCTAACCATCGCAATTCCCATTGGCTTTGTTTTAGCAATTATTTTATTTATGAAACGAATGGCGGATTCCATTGAAATTACACCACTTTTATCAACCAAAGCGGATGATGATACAATTTTTTCACAAGAAATTGGTAAGTACTCAAAAAATATAATGATTTTTGAACTAAATGGCCCAATGTTTTTTGGATCAGCCCATAGTCTTTTAAGTATAAATAAAACAATGAATTCAAATTATCGTATTATTATTTTAAGATTTCGTTATGTTCCTATCATGGACACCTCAGCATTGAGTCGATTGAATAGCTTGGTTAAGGATTTAAGAAAGACAAATTGTGATATATTAATTTCTGGTGCAAACGAGAAAATAGAAAAGAAACTGTTACAGAACCATATTCTTGAGAAAGAAGAAATAGTAAAAACAATTAATGAGGCTGTAAATAAAGCCGAAATTATGATTAAAAATAAGGCAATTCTAGTAAAATAATGATTAATGAAAGATTAGGCTTTTGGTTTTGTAATCTTACCGTTGGCATCATTTTCAGCTTGAATTTTTTCTTGTAAAAGCTGATCCAAAAGAGGCTTCTGTTCTAATTGAACTAAGTCCCAGTGGTCTCGGATTTCTTGGGGTATTTCGACAAAGAATAAACCCGGTTTCATGTCCAACGTCTTCTCTCCATCCATATCCATTTCCTCACCCCACCTAGGAGTAGCATCAAGAACAAAAGGAGACTCATAGAATTCGCCAGTACCAAGAAAAACACGATTTGCAAGATGCCTGAGTAAGACATTCATACAATTCCCAAGAGCTTTTGTTTGAGTAAATCGTATAATAGTTGGTGGCATTTGTTTAACATTGCGCCAATGTCCAGTTGAACCAACAATTAAGCCATTGTTTTCCAGTAAGTCGAGTTGCTGTAATTTTATAGCAGTTGTTAATAGTGGGGCATCTTGATGTTTTACAACCTTAATACCTAAACGATTGAGGCGCATTAAAAATTCCAGAGTCTTTTCCCGATATAAATGATGATTTATTGCATAATCAGGATCATCGATTCGTCCTTGTAATGTACAGACTGAATTAAAGATTCTCTGAGAATTTTCTGGAATGGGCCACAAATTATATAGTCCCAACATATCGCTTTGCTTTAAGTTAATTTTCGTTTCTGGGAGTAGAGTATGGTTTTCTCTTTTACCAAGGATGGGTGTCGATATGTTTTTTGATGCGTCTTTAGAGATTACCAAATCTGATTCTCGTCGACCCTTAGAAATAGAAGCCATTTTGCTTTTAAGTATTCCAGTTAACTCGATTTTTTTTGTAACAAGTGTCCTATATTCTTGCATAACTTGATACACATTACTGTAAATCCGGTTTTGAGTATCTGTTAATAATTTACCTAATTCTGTTACAACATCATCAGAATCCACATGTGAAAGAAGTGTGGCTATAAATCCTTTAGAGTTCATTTGCATATGTAGCTCACGTATAAGTTTTGGAAAATCGACGGTTGCAACTAAATAATGCAGGTATTGATTCATTTCTAATTCGTTGCCTGATAGGAAATGATCAAGAAAATCTTTAATTAGCATTCGAGGTGTTTGTTTTTTTTCTTTAATTCTCAAAAAAGATTCTTTCATTTCCGGACTTTTACTTATCCATTTTGCGTAAACCCTTTGTTTAAAATATTTTTGCTCCATTATGGTTTTAGATATCGCCCGGTAGATGCCCTCATAAGCATCAAAATAAGGAATGAATCGTTTTTTGTCACTATTGGTTATATTAGGGTCTGTGGAAAAATGAATATAAAAGTCTTCAGCACGAAAACTATTAATCATTGCTCGTACTGCACGTCCACTTTCTTTTATGCCAAAAAGATCAGACTTAAAGAGCATCATCATAACAGCAGGATAAATCATAAGAAACTCCGGAGTGTTTTCAGATAAAGCACTCAGCATATGCCGAAAGTTGGATATATGAGTGGCTTCTTCGCTCATTAGCCGAGCATCAACATGGTCACTAATAATAAGAGCAGTAAGCATGGTTTTTAGACATTGAACAGCTTCTATGGTTTTGGCATTACTTTTATCTTCTGCAACAACACTGTAGTGTTCCTCAATAGCATTAAGTGGAAACTGAATATCAATATGCCCTCGTGACAACATGGAATACAATATTATCACCGCTGTTTGGTCGTCAGCTATCGTGTCACAGGCTTTTTTTAGTTGGCTTCTTAGCCCTGCAATATTGGTAAATCGATTTTTTGCTTCCGGCATAAAATCGAAATGAAAATCTTCAATACTTAAAAGAAAAGAATCAAGATCTGAAAATATCTTTTTCATTCTTTCAGCATGTGTTTTTAAAATGGTGCTAACTATTTTCTTTTTCATTAAATTTTTCATATATTAATATATCGTCAAATTATGTTTATAGTCCCAGTGAAGTTATGCATATAAGTTTGAAAATTAAATTTTTTCTTATGTAAGATTTAAAAAGTCAGCTAAAGCAAGAGTAATAAGCTTTCGTTTAGGCCTTTGATATTATTTCTTTTGCCCAGTTTCTTGCAGTTTGTTTTTGTTCAGATACATTTTTTTCAGAGGAATCCTTAAACTCATTTTCGCCAATAATGACGGTTCCTTTTGCTAAAGTTGTCATTTCAGTAAATGCTTTGCCTTTATCCCCACCGGAACAACAAAATAGAGCTATTTTTTAATGGGTTTTATTTCAATCAAATCGGCACCAAGTTCATCAGCAATAGTTTCGGCAATCATTCGCGTGTTATTAGTAAGAGAATAATAGATAACAGCCGTTTTTATTTTTTTAGTCATGTTTTTACCTCCGAGGATTGATGTTGCTAGTATACCCGCAAATAGATGATTTTAAATGAGGGAATACCCCCAAAAGCATAGGTAAGAACCCCTAATCTAAACTTTTTACAACCAGATAGATAATGTTTATGAGATTTTTCTAAGGGGCTTACGATATTTTAGTATGGCTAATCGTACATTACATATTTTACATACAAAAATTATCGCGACAGACTCTAGTCACTTTGGTGGTAAAATCTCAGACTTGGCAAAATATGGAGAACCTTTTTATCAAGCGGGTTTTGAAATACTTGAGGTAACTCAATGTATAGATGTATCCCACTTTTTTCGTTTAATGATGATTAATCATCTAACAAAGGATAGTACCGTTAAGGCTGTTGAAAGATTAAAAAGACCAATATCAATACGCCAATTAAATGAGGAGATTTATGAAAAAATGATTCCTGGCCAACCATATTATATTAGATCCTCATCTCTTGGAGAACGAGGCGGATCTGGTATTTATGACTCAATGATTTATCTTCCAACTGGAGATCGGCGTCATGATTTGAATATACTTTGGAAAGTACAGAAACGAGTTTATGCAAGTGAGTTTAGTGATAAAGCGAAAGCTTATAGAGAAAAGCATAATGCAAAGTTTGGTATGCCATTACTCATAACTCCGGTTGTGGGTAAGCTAGAGAATAGTGATTTTAGTCCAGCTTATGCTGGTGAGGGTTATATTAGTTTCGATGGGCATCCAAAAATACGTATTACAAGAGGGATACGAACAGAGGCAGAAATAATGTGTTTGGAATTAATCGATGGTAAAGTGAAGGTTTCTCATAAAGAGAAGGCTTCTAGCAAGTGGGTGATAGGTTATAGTTTTCTTAATAATCCGAACTATATTAGTCGCCCATTTCCAATTTTTAACCAAATTACTCCTGGTGCAGATAAATCGGAAGAAATAACACAGCAAATAATAAAAAAAGGAACAGCACTTCTTCATAAGATTAAAGATATTAAAGCGTCTCTTTATTTCGAATTTGCAATACAGGATGACGAATCCAATCCAGTATTGATACAGGTTAATCCGTTTATTGATAATATAAGTCGAGCAAGTATTAATCCATTACCAGAAGGGTATAAACTCGTGTTAAAAGGACGTGATATCGTCAATTATGGACAGAAGTTTGGAAAAGGAATAGTGTATATAGACAAAGCATCTCCAAATGTGACATTAGCTCAACAACGAATTAATTCTTTATATCATAATTATTCCTTAATTGTTAAGCCAGATTCCCTAACTCGGGCGCTTGGGTTTCCTTCAATAGGGTATGAACATTATTGCAATGCTGTGGCATTAATAGAATTACAGCAATTTATGATGCTGGATTCTGAACCAGTTGACCATAGAGCATTTCGAGGAAGCAAGCATTTTGACCAGCTATGTCGTCGTGAAGACGTTTTTTTTCTTGGTGTAGAAAATTTTAAAAATGATTGGATAAAGAAACTCCCTTTAGGAGAAGAAATTACTGATGGAATGTGGTTTTGGCCAGATATTGAGTTCGGAATCTCAAATCATCGAAGTCATGGTGAGTTTTTTATTAATCAACACAAATTTAGCATTTCTGATAACTTGACTGGAGAATCCTAGAGAGTTGAATGCGGTTTTTAACATCCATTTTTAGGTAAATATTTCCTAAGTGGTTTTCAACCGTTTTCGGGGATATAAAGAGTTCTTCGGCTACTTGTTTATTGCTGTGGCCTTTCAAAATAAATGAAATAATCTCAGCTTCACGTTTTGTAATATCATATTGTTTACAGAAATAATCGGTGGGGGTGTTATTTTGCAAATAAGCGGGTTCATTAAAATATCGCAAAAGAAAAAATAAACTCATCCAGTTTAAGACTAAAAAAAATAGGGGTAATGCAAGATCAAACGGAGCAAAAGGTAATGTTCCCAGAAGTGCATCCAAAACAACAAAGGGAAATGTGGTGACAACGAAGATAATCAAAATTCGAAGATATTTGCGAAGTAGGCGGTTTTGGAGAAGTTTGATTTTAGTGAAAATATAAATAATACTCCAGATATCCACAGAGAATAATAGTGGTTGCAATAACCATCGAGCAATTTGTAGATTATGACTAAAGAAATAAAAAAAGGATAAGCAAAGCATTAGGAGAGTTGCTATCCAGATAATTATCTTGTTTTGTTTGTCTGGAACTTCACCCATTAAATAAATAAAGAAATAGGGCGCACTGAAAACATGCAGAACAACCCCTGTAAATGGTAACAGATCAAAGACTTGAAAGTATGTAAAATTGATTGCTACATGTCCGTATGCTAATAACACAAGCTGAGTGAGCATAAGTAAGATTGATAATAGAAATACAGAGTAGTATTTAATAACAACTTTTCTGTATTGATTGTAAAGGGTAAAGGCTAGAGGCTAGAGTTACCGCTGCAAGTCCAACAGAAAAGGATATTCCATGTATAAGCAATACAATATGGTTCACATTTGTATTAGAGAACAAAATATCACAGAGAGCATTATATCCTGTTATAATGCTCTCTGTGATATTTCAACCGCCATTAATTGCTGCTATATTTCTTAGACGCTATAAACGATTTTTAGCTGATGTTGTGCTCCAGAACGGAGAGGAAGTAACAATACTTTGTCCCAATACCGGCAGTATGAAAACCTGTTTGGGAGAGGGTTGGCCCGCAATGATTTCTATTGCGAAGAATCCAGATCGAAAAACAAAATACACCTTAGAAATGGTTCACAATCAAGTTTGCTGGATTGGACTCAATACCCAGCTAGCCAACCAAATTGTAGTTGAAGCTATTCAGGAGGGTAAAATAGCAGAAATTTCGCCATCACAATACCTGAGAACTGAAGTTAAATATGGTCAGAATAGCCGAATTGATATACTAATAGACGATCCAAAACAGAAAACCTATATTGAAATTAAAACTGTAACACTATTGGAAGATAATACCTATATGTTCCCAGATGCGGTGACGACACGAGGACATAAACATTTAAAAGAACTTGTGAATATGGTCAAAGACGGCCATCGAGCGATCAATTTTTTTCTTGTTTTAAGAAGTGACGGAAATCTCTTTAAACCAGCAGAACATATTGACCCTGAGTATGCGAGATTATTAAACCTTGCTAGAAACCAAGGCGTCGAGATTTTAGCGTATGGCACTGATATTTTTCCGGAGCAGATAAACGTTAATGTTCCGGTTCAAATTAGCTTATAGATGGATTGTAAGTTATATTGTTGCCGTTTATTGGGTTATTTTAAACCACTAATGTCTATTGTCATCAGATATAACATCGTGCCGGGTATAGCCGATTCATTATCTGCATCAAGAGTGATCGAGTCTATAATAATCCCTTTTTCAGCGAAGGGTAAACTAACAGTATCCTCAATATAACTTTTTCCTAAAGGTTCAGGTAGGAGTAGTTGTAATTTCGCCCCAATTTTATCGTTTCCAGTAGTTTTAACAAAGTCGATGGCACTATTTTCTTCGATATTGGTTAATATTTTTGCCAGTTTAGATTTTGGTACATTCCCACCAAAAAAAACACCCGAAAATTTTGTTTGTTGTGCCGTTTTATCATTTTCTAGAAAGGTCTCATTCATATCATTGCCTCCGATTATAATTGGTATTTATATGTCAGAGTATGCACAGGTTTAAGACTAATTAAACATTATTTATATTTATTCTATTAGCTTTCATTTCTTCTAATATTTGGATTTCCAGATTTCCATATTGCGGACGTCAAAACCCATTGTGGTTGAGATTAAATTGTTAAAATTGAACCTTTCCATATTGAATATTGATGAACGGGTGAGATCTTCTATTAAATCGAAAGCCCCTAATTGGGCCAATTGCTCAAGGTTGTTAATCACATCCTGTAATTTTGAAGGGTTTGATAACGCATATAGAATAGTATCAAGGATAGAAAAATATAAGCCTAGTTTTTTCTCAATGAACATAATCTGTTCATCATTTTTTACCACGTTATTTAAAATATTTATAAACGTAAGCATCCGTTTATCTTTTGCAATACGAAGGATTTCCTCCTTAGCGGTTCCGTCACTTTTTGTGTAAATATCAGTCAGAATATTGCACAATGTGTCATGAAATTCAGTTGTGTAATAACTGTTGATCTGATTATTGCTTTTAATTAAGATTGCAAGAACGGTATCGAGAGTTTCGGGTTCATCTTTTCGTGTATTAATAATAGTGCTAAGAATATTAAATAAGGCAGATTTTTCTTCCTTTTTTAAATGGCAAGCAACCGTAAATTCAACCAAATCTCTAATATGATTCATCGGTGTTGTAATTAGTGTTTTTTCCATAGCTGTAGGGGCACTCAGAGCTTGACTAGAAAACTGGGTTATAAGCTCCTGTAGTAAAAAATCTTCCAATCTATTTTTACCGCTTGTATTTTGCTTGTAATTATTATGGTGATCGAAAGCTGTATACGCTTCCTGTGGAGATAACCCAAGGCTATCCCAATAGTTGTGCCAGATAGACAGGATCGTATCGATAATAGTCTCGGAGCTTTTAAATATACCGGACATATCCATAGGGAAAGATTTGATCGAAATTATTTTATAGTTCATCATCTCTCCATCAATTTTTAAGATTTTCTATTTTTGATTGATCAATTGATCCTGTTAATGCTAACTGATCGATATCATATGCTTCACGCACCCATTTTTCTAAAGGAGTAGTCTTGTTTAGTTTATCTTGATTGAGGTAATGGTCGCTGCCATTGGTACCCGTAATCTTTGGAATCCCAATGCCAAAAACCAGATCAATAAGCACGCCAACACCTAATGAAAGTGCTAGAAAAGAAAGTATATCGGTCGGAGACATATTGCATGAGGATAGTGGAGGCATATAATCTAGAAAAGAATGTTTAAGATAAGTTCTCACTATTGGGAGTGAGTTTTTAATATAACCTAGCATGTTTTTTGAAAAACAGTTCATAACCAGAGAAGAAATAAGCATCCCGCCAAAAAAACTAGAGGGGTATGATGCAATAAATTTAGAAAGAATGGGAGAATCTAATTCCTTGGGAAATAGATTCCTGCTTAAAATGTAATTAAGAATCAATTCCCTGCTAATGACACGATTATCTGTTTCGTTGCTGAAATGATTCAGATAGTTCGGATGTTCAACATTAAAAAAGCTCAGGCTGTTTTGATCGATGGATTTCTGAATTCCAAAATTGTTATTTAATAATTTTAGAGACAATAAGATCGCATATTTGTTAAGAGCAGCATTTAACGGAAGATCTTGTCCGGTTTCTTTTTTAATAAATTGAACAAAAGCAGTAGGCGTATTAAAGGCTACTTCGCCTTTATATAGGCTTTCTAAAGGATTAGCGGTTGGTATTAAAGATGGTTGAATGCTGATAATCTTGTGAAACATAATAATCCCCCACGAATTAAGATACTATAAATATATCGTTTACTTAGGGGTATTAATCCCAACTATTTTTTATATGCTGGAAGTTTCCATCAGAAGGGTTTTAACAAGTTCCTTGTTTTCCCAAAGCGCACATCCGCCATTATGTTCTTGAAGCAGTTCATGTTGTTCTCGTATTTTTTTTAGAAAAGGTGAGTTGATGGCATCTTTTAAACTATATTTGCCAAGTTCAGAATCAGAATAGGGAGCAAAGGGACAGGGTTCTACCAGTCCTTCTGGACTTATGTGAACAAATCCTCTTCCGGAAGCAAGGCAGCCACCTAACGCTGCTTCGTCTCCCGGGAATGCAATAAAAAGCCCCGGAAAATCCTTGCGAAAAAAAGCGAGGGTACTATTTAGTTCCTGTCGTTGTTCCTTTGTTAGAACTAACGACGCCGTTCCTTCTTTCACAGGAATGTATTCAATAAAGAAGAATATCCGACTACCTTTATTAATAAGTGGTTCAACAAAATCCGTATCAAGTAAAAGGGCAGCATTCTTACGTGTAACTGTAAAAGACAGCCCATAGAAAACACTTTTTTGTTTAATGAACTGAACCGTTTTTTCAAGTTGCTTAAAGACCCCTTGTCCCCGTCTCAAATCGGTTTCCTGTTCCAATCCTTCTATGCTGATTATCGGTAAAACGTTTTTCTGTTTTTTGAATTGCATAATCCAGTCAGCATTAATCAACAACCCATTAGTGAACATCGGGAAAATAATATGCGGAAACTCTTTAGTAATATCCAGAAGGTCTTTGCGTAGTAAAGGTTCTCCTCCTGCTAAAAGAATAAATGTAACACCTAATTCCGTTGCTTCTTTCAGAAGGGATTTAAAGGTTTCCGGAGTCATTTCTTTCCCTTCTTTACGTTTTTGTTCTCTGGAGTAGCACCCCTTGCAGTTAAGATTACATTGGTGTGTTAAGCTGACAATTAAAAATGGAGGTACATGCTGACCTTTTGCTTCCCATGCAAGTCTTCGTCGAAGTGCTTTATTTTGCCAGTACCAAGTCTTTATAGCAAATAATAAAAAACTCGGATTACGAAAGGATATTTTGATGGCATCCCAAATGAGCTCTTTAATGTTGTTGTTAAGTAAATTTATGTGCTGAGAATTCATTTGGAATAGTATAAAAGAAAAATTAAAAATTAACACACAGAAATCTATTAATATATTTTTAAAGATTTCTGCTCCGGTGAAGGTCAGTTGGTCTAACGCTATCAGAATGTATGTGTTAAAAAGACTCTTTTCAGAATATTTTTTTATGCGTATCATTGCAGTATGAATTATGCGCTTATCCCATTAATAATATTTGCTATCTCCATGTGCGGAACACCGGGGCCCAATAATATCATGTTAACCGCATCGGGAGTTAATTTCGGGTTCAGACGAAGTATTCCTCATATTCTAGGAGTTGTTTTGGGGATGATTATTTTATTTAGCTCCGCTGCATTTGGATTGGGAGTGCTTTTTGAGTTAGTACCATTTTTACACTCTATTCTTAAAATTCTGGGGTCGATATATTTGCTATATTTAGCCTATCGAATTTTAATTTCAGGACGGAGTGGCGCGAAAGATTCACAGAACCGACCGCTGTCATTTATAGAAGCGGCTGCGTTTCAGTTTGTAAATCCAAAAGGGCTGATGATTACTATAACGACCATGTCTACATTCACTCTGGTAGGCGAATATTACTGGTTATCAGTGCTAGTGATTCTTGGGATATTCGCTTCTGTCAGTACCTGCACAATGTCCCTCTGGACGCTGTTTGGAACCATCATCGGGTCATATTTAAAGAATGACAGCGTGTTTAAATTTTTTAACTTTGGCATGGCAACTCTTCTGGTGTTATCAGTTATTTACATTTTAAAATAAATCAAAAACTCCTATAAATTATTTCATTTATTATCATTTTCACGTGGGATAAAAGTTAATTTGATCCGATAAACTAATAAATGAATCTAGGATTAAAATAGTGTATAAAAAAATAATTTCAAATAATAATGAATTATTAGTATTAATAAATCGTTTTGCAGATGAGTGGGGAGATTTTTATACCGGTTTTTCAAATATTCTTCTTGAAACAGTTAACAATAGTGAAAGTCTGACTGATAAAATGAGTAGATATACAAGAAGAACGAAGAGGTACATTACCGAACAATTACTTTTAAACGTTTCAATGTATATATTAAAATATGGTAGCGAAGAAGCCCAACAATTTTTAGTAAGAAACACCGATCCAATAAATCTAATGAGAAGTACAAATGGAAATGAACAAATAAAAGCATTAAAGCTCATTTGTCGGGATTCAGAACGATTAGTATATCTATTGTTTGAAACTAGGCCCAAAGATAGATGCAAACTTGCGGAAATAGCTCAGAAGAATGCGTTAATCTATAGTCAAATTTATGAAAAAGTAAAAATAATAACCGAAATTTAAAATAAATCCTAAAAGAACTTATTAGCCAATAATTTTGTATTCCCTTGCTTTAGGATAGGTCGGCGACGGCGATAGATTTTTTCTCCCCTGTTAAGGAGAGGTAGCAGCTTTGCTGACGGAGAGATATAAAAGTGCTAAAATGTCTCAACACAGAAATAATTGTTTTACTGAAAGGAGCTGAGTTATATGCCATATATAAATGTTAAAGTTGCCGGAAAGTTAAAAAAATCCCAAAAAGAAGAAATTGCAAAAGGTATGTGTGATGTACTAAAGAAAGTAGCAGGTAAAGAAAAAGATACTGTCTATATCGTTTTCGATGAAGTAGAACGAGAAAACTGGGCAGTAGGTGACGAATTATTAGCGTAAAAAAACTACTTCTAATCGATGGGCACAGCTTAGCATATAGAGCCTATTACGCTTTGCCACCATTATCAACAAAAAGTGGTCAGCCAACAAATGCGATACAGGGTTTTGTCACTATGTTCTTTCGTGTTCTTGAACGGGAAAAACCAGATTATCTTTTTGTGGCATTCGATTTGCCCACTCCTACATTCAGACACCTAATGTATAAGGAATACAAAGCCAATCGGGAAAAGTCACCGGATGATTTTCGTTCACAAGTGCCCTATATTAAACAGTTTGTAAAGGATATTGGGGTTACGCTAATTGAGAAAGAGGGTTTCGAAGCGGATGATGTTATCGGAACGATTGCCGAATTAGCAAAAAAAGAGAACGAAACAATTAATAGCTATATATTAACGGGAGATAAGGATGTTCTTCAACTGGTCGGAGATAATACCTTTGCCTTGCTAACAAAAAAAGGCATTTCAGATATCGTCACCTGTGATGAATCTAGAGTTGTACTTGAAATGTCCATAAAACCAGAACAGGTTGTCGATTATAAAGCACTAAAGGGGGATTCCTCAGATAATATACCCGGTATTGCAGGAATTGGAGATAAAACTGCTATTGGTTTATTGGCAGAATTTGGATCGTTAGATGGAATTTATAAAAATATTGAGGCTGTATCTTCAAAGCGTGTACAAGAGAAGTTGATCGAAGGTAAGGAAACGGCATATCTCAGTCGGGACTTAGCACGCATAAATATCGCCGTTCCTATGGAAATTACGTTTAAACATACAGCACTTAATTATAACAAAGTCAGGCCGTTATTTAATGAACTTGAAATGCAGAATTTGGCACGAAAGTATTTAGCGCATGACATTGAAAAAATAGTTGAAGCAAAGACATATAGTGGTACTGTCATAGATAAAAAGGAAGCGTTTGATATGCTTGTCGCAAAACTGAAGAAATCCAGCGTATTTGCCATGTATATAAAGAAAATGACGGACGGCAATATTTTAGGGGTTAGTTTTTCATTGGGAAACAAGCAGTCTTTTTATATCCCACTTCATCATAATCAAGGCAACTACGAAAGTTATCATAACAATCTTGGTCCCATGTTTGCACCGGAGAAAGAAAATATTTTTTTAAGTATGAGAGAGTTTTTAGAAGATGATCTGATAGTAAAAAAGGTACATGATAGTAAGGAAATAACCGCTATTTTGGAATCTAATGGTGTCACAATAAAAAATATCCAGGCTGATACGATGTTAATGGATTATTTGCTTCATCCGGATCGGTCAAATCACTCCATAAAAAATACAGTTAGAGATAATAAGGGAGAGCAAATACCAGAACTAAAGGACATAATGGATGTGGCAAAAATAAAGGATGTAACCGAATTAAGCGCTGCTCAAATATTACCCTATATGATAAGTCGATCTGAGTCTATTTTAACATTGTCGGATGATCTAAGTCTTAAAATGCGTGAACAAAAACTTGATGATGTATATACCAAAATTGATTTTCCTATCATAAAAGCACTTACTGCTATTGAAAAGAGAGGAATAAAAATAGACAAGAACTACTTAAAAGAACTCTCGACGGATTATCATAAAAGAGCGCTGGAAATGGAAAAAAACGTATTTATTTTGGCTGGAGAAGAATTTAACCTGAATTCTCCGAAACAGCTAGGGGACATTTTGTTTAATAAACTAATGTTGCCAACACAGAAGAAAACTAAAACGGGTTTTAGCACAAATATAGATGCGCTAGAGTCCTTGGCGCCAGATTATGAGATAGCCGATATGATTATTAGTTATCGACAGGTTACAAAATTACTTAATACATATATAGATGTTCTTCCAAGGTTGGCAGACTCACATGATCGAATCCATTCATCGTTTAATGTCACTGTTGCTGCAACCGGAAGACTAAGTAGTAGTGACCCTAATTTGCAAAATATACCGATCCGTACTGAAGATGGAGAGAGAATTCGAAAGGCTTTTATATCTGAACAAGGTAAAATATTAATTGTGGCAGATTATTCACAGATAGAACTTAGAGTACTTTCTCACATATGTGAAGATAAGAAGTTAATTGATGCCTTTAAAAATAATTTAGATATTCATACTGCCACTGCAGCAGAAGTGTTTGGTGTTTCTTTAACAGAGGTTACTTCTGCGATGAGACGAAAAGCGAAGGAAATAAATTTTGGACTGGCATATGGAATGAAAGCGTTCGGTCTAGCGCAACGATTAAAAATTAGCCGTAAAGAAGCCGAAGACCACATGGCGGTTTATTTTGAAAAATACCCGATGATTAAAGATTATATTGAGAAGACAATCGAGCTGGTTAGCAAGAATGGATATATCGAAACATTGTTCGGTAGAAAACGGTTTTTCCCAAATTATAATGATGTAAGTAAAATGGAAAAAAATGCGATCGACCGTATGGTAATAAACATGCCAATTCAAGGAACAGCAGCGGATATAATAAAAATGGCAATGCTGCAATTAGAAAAAGAATTAATAGGGAAAGAGTCTAAAATTATCCTTCAGGTGCACGATGAATTAGTTGTGGAAGCAACTCAAAATGAGTTGGAAGATGTTAAAGAAATTGTTAAAAATGTGATGGAAAAGATCGTTGTGTTAAAAGTGCCGTTAACGGTTAACATTGGGACGGGCACAGACTGGTTAAACGCAAAATAATGGATGTTTTTGTTACAGGAACGGATACCGGCGTTGGCAAAACGGTAGTATCGTCAGTACTAGTTAAAATATTGACAGAAACCGGTAAGAAAACAGCCTATTATAAACCGATCCAAACCGGCGCTGTCATTGATAATAACGAAAAATCATCAGAAGACGTTTTAGAAGTCACTAGACTGACTGGTCTACACTATAATAGTGGAAAATATTCTTCTTATTTGCTCGATGCCCCCATGTCTCCATTTCAAGCTGCAAAGAAGGAAAACATCAAAATAAGCATAGATACGATAATGGAAGATTTTCAACATATTAAGAAAAATAACGAGCATGTTGTCATTGAGGGTGCGGGGGGGCTGTACGTTCCTATTACGGATGAAGCGCTCATGATTGATATGATAGAAATAATGAACGTCCCGGTAGTTGTGGTGGTTCGTCCAGAACTTGGAACAATCAATCATAGCCTTTTAACAATAAAAGCGCTTCAGAAACGAAACATAACTATTTTGGGATTTATTGTAAATTTCTATCCGTCAAAAGACAAAGAAACTGAAATTATAAGAGATAATCCTAGGATGATTAATAAGTACAGCGGGATAAAATGTCTTGGAAAAGTGAGGGAAAGTGTGCTGCCTGTTTTGGATTATGAGATAAACAAGGATTTCATCCTGTAAGAAAATAAAATAAGGATGTATACTTTAAGCGAGAGGACTAAGTATAAGGAGCGTATATGAAATACAAAAGAGTGTTATTGAAATTAAGCGGGGAAGCATTTCTTGGCAAACGTCAGTATGGAATCGATCCACAATTTTTAAGGGATATTGCTCAAGAAATAGCAGAAATAAAGAGCAAAAGTAGTCTTCAGATTGCCGTTGTTATTGGTGGCGGAAATATTTTCAGAGGTCTTAGTGCTTCGGAAAATGGCATGAACCGAGTAACCGCCGATTATATGGGAATGATGGCGACCATAATGAATGCCTTGGCTTTACAAGATGCTTTGGAACAAGTCAATATTGAGACTCGAGTTCAAACACCATTCGAGATCAGACAAGTAGCAGAGCCTTTTATATTAAGACGAGCTTTACGGCACTTAGAAAAGAACAGAATTGTTATTTTTGCCGGAGGGACAGGAAATCCATACTTTACAACGGATACTGCAGCGGTGCTTCGTGCCGTTGAAATAGGCGCAGACATTATACTAAAAGCAACAAAAGTAGATGGTGTTTACGATAAAGATCCCATGAAGTACGCAGATGCCAAAATGTTTAATAAAATCAGTTATAAAGATGTATTAAATAAGGAACTTAACGTGATGGATTCTACTGCAATTTCACTTAGCAAGGATAATAATTTACCATTACAAGTATTTAATTTGAATAAAAAAGGAAATATCGCTAAGGTTTTATCTGGAGAGGAGATTGGTACCGTCATTGAGTAGGCCATTGAAAAATGTAATTCTCAAGGATATACTTAAATCGGCTTTATTATAGAAAATTAAATAAAATAAATATGAAAAAGAATGTGGAGGTGTAGCGTGAAAGAACAAGAAGATAAAATGTCTAAAACAATAGAAAGTTTAAAACACAATTTTGCTACTGTAAGAACAGGTCGGGCAAATCCCGAGATACTGCATAATGTTAAAGTGGATTGTTATGGAACTACCATGCCAATTTCTCAAACAGCAACTATGCATGTTCAAGAAGGCAATTCATTAGTTATAACCCCATTTGATAGAGCGAATATGGCAAGTATTGAAAAAGCCATTATGAAGGCAGATTTAGGATTAACACCATCAAATGATGGGGTTAACATTCGGATAACAATTCCGCCACTAAATGAGGAACGACGAAAAGAACTGGATAAAGTGGTTAAGAAAATGGCAGAAGAATCGAAGGTTGGAATTCGTAATATTCGACGAGATGTAATGGAACGAGTAAAAAAAGATGAAGAATTAAGCGAAGATGATCGGAAAAGAAACGAGCATGAAATTCAAAAGATAACAGATAATTTTATTCATAAAGTTGAGGAGCTCCTTAAGATTAAAGAATCTGAAATAATGGAAATCTAAATGACCAAGCTTAAAATTCCATCGCATATTGCTATCATTATGGATGGAAATGGACGATGGGCAAAAAAGAGAATGTTGCCGAGAACAATTGGCCATAATGCTGGGGTTAAAGCACTTAAAAGAACAATTAAAATTGCCTATGAGATAGGCGTTAAACATTTATCGGTCTATGTTTTTTCAACAGAAAATTGGAAGCGGCCGAAACCAGAAGTTGATTTTTTAATGTCCATATTAAACAATATTATTGAAAAAGAAGTTAAAGAGCTCAATGATTACGGTGTAAAAGTTAAGTTCTGTGGTGAAATAAGCGAGTTGAGTCCGTCTTTACAGGATAAAATTAATTGGGCAGAAGAATTTACAAAAAAGAATAATAAACTTCATTTAAATCTCTTGGTTAATTATGGTTCTCGAAAAGAAATCGTATCAGCTGTGCAACAATTGATAAAAGAAGGTTGTCAGAATATTACCGAAGAAGAAATTTCAAGCCATTTATATACGAAAGAATCTCCAGATCCTGAATTAATAATTCGAACCGGAGGGGACAACCGGCTTAGCAATTTTATGTTGTGGCAGGGAGCATATTCAGAAATATGGGTAACAAAACAATATTGGCCAGATTTTAATCGTAAAATACTAATGAAGGCGATAGAAGATTTTTCTGGGAGAGATCGTCGATTTGGAGGCTTAAATGAGTAGAATATCTCCAAAGAAGTTGCTTCAACGCAGTATAACCATTCTATTACTAGCTCCGCTAATTGTGGGTGTTATATTATTTGATATGCAACCTTATGGAGCATTACCGTTTCTTGTGTTCATTATTAGTATAACCGTCATGAGTCTTAATGAATATTTTCATATGTCACATACTGACAACGAACCCTTTTTCTTAACGGGTCATGTTTTATGTGTTGGCCTTGTTCTATTGGCTTTTTTTAGGGAAGCTGCACCATTCTGGAATTCAGGCATTATAAAAATAGTGACAGGTCTAATACTTGTTTTTTTTCTAACAGAGTTAAATTTAAAAAAAATGTTCAAACCCAGCAATAAACTATATGTTAGCATAAAGGGAGTGTTATATATCGGTTGGTTTTACTCCTATTTTATATTGATTCGAAATCTGAAATATGGCAAGGAACTTATCTTTTATGTTATGTTTACCATCTGGTCACTTGATATTATGGCTTATTTAGTAGGCATGACGATTGGAAAGCATCGGCTAAGTCCCGAGATCAGTCCTAAAAAATCAATTGAAGGGGCCATCGGTGGATTTGTTGCAGCCATTGTAATGAGTTTTCTTTTAATATCCGGTTATGTTCATCAGTTTCTCCCGTCAAAAATTGGTTACTATTTATCAGCGCATGTGGGAATCGGTCATAGTATCATATTGGGAGCCATTATTGGTTTGCTTGGTCAATCTGGAGATTTATATGAATCATTGATTAAACGAACCTACAAAGTCAAAGATTCTAGCAACATTCTTCCGGGTCATGGTGGAATCATGGATCGTGCAGATAGCTTTATTTTATTAGCACCTGTTGTTTATTATTACCTAGCCGCACTGATTGTTTAATTAATGAAAAAAATACTACTACTTGGCTCAACAGGTACGATTGGCATACAGGCTCTTCAAATTATTGAAAAAGAACCACAGAATTTTAAGCTGGTCGGTATTAGTGGTCACCAAAACACAAAGCTTCTAGGTGAGCAGTACAAGAAATACAATCCAAGTTACGTTGCGATTACGGATGAAACCAAAGTGGCGGAGCTAGAAAAAAGCATTCCAAAAAACAAAATAATCTCAGGTAAAAATGCGATTATTGACCTGATTGAAGCCGTTGAAGTAGATTTAGTCTGTATTGCGATTGTTGGGTTAGCTGCGTTATTACCTACAATGAAAGCGATTGAACTGGGCCGTGATCTGGCAATCGCTTCAAAGGAAGTACTGGTAGCTGCTGGCCATATTGTCATGAAAGAAATTAAGCGAAAAAAAAGTAAACTGTATCCCATCGATAGCGAGCATGCAGCAGTTATGATGTGTTTACAGGGTTTAAAGACGAAAGATGTTCAGGAAATAGTTCTGACCGCTTCTGGTGGTCCATTTTGGAATCGTAGTGATTTATCAACGGTCACCATTAAAGAGGCTTTGAAACACCCAAACTGGACTATGGGAAACAAAATTACAATTGATAGTGCCACTATGGTGAATAAAGGCCTTGAGGTAATCGAAGCCCACTGGTTATTTGGAACGCCCTATGAAAAGATTAAGGTGATGATTCACCCACAGAGTATTGTTCATGGAATGGTTAAATGTGTTAATGGAGCTGTAATTTCTCAGATGAGTTTACCGGATATGAAAATGCCGATTCATTTTGCCCTTCATGGAGGAAAGGTGAAAGCCTATCAGAGTCAGTATTTCGATATGACTCAAAAATCGCTAGAATTTTATAATCCAGATATGAAAAAGTTTAGAGGATTATCATTAGCATATGAGGTAGGGAAAAAAGGTCATTCATTGCCGACGGTTTTTAACAGTGCAAACGAAGAAGCGGTCAGCATGTTCCTTTCGGAAAGAATAAAATATAATCAGATTATAGATATGATTGACTACGCACTGGACAACCATGCCATGTGCAAGAATCCATCCATTGAAGATATTATACGAATTGATAAGGACGTTCGGGCTATAATCAATGAGAAATATTCTAGATAGTACACGAATTGCATTGGCTGTCAGTCAGTGTAAGCCAAACATTCAAAACCAGTTCCTTGAAGAATATCAAAACGAGATGGATGTTTCGGTGATGATTAAAAAATACACGAAAATTCTGAATCAGAATGAACAAGCGGTAGAAAAGATCATAGAAGATAGTCAGGCTCTTTCGGTGACGATTATCAGTATTTTTGATGATATTTACCCGGCATTATTAAAAGAGATTAATGACCCTCCCTTGATTTTGTATACGATAGGACGAATCGAATTGTTTAAAAAGACCAGTATCGTTGCCATCGTTGGGACAAGAGAATCAACGACATATGGAAATTTAATTGCAATCCAATTTGCCAAAGAGCTGTGTTCATATGGAATTGTTGTTATCAGCGGTTTAGCAGATGGCATTGACGTTGCAGCTCATAAAGGCGCTCTTGAGGCAGGAGATACGATTGCGGTTCTCGGAAGTGGGATTGATATTATTTACCCATCAATCAATAAGCCAATTTATTCAAAAATGTATAAACATGGATTGGTTGTGTCGGAGTATCCGCCGGGTTATCCGGCATCAAAATATACTTTCCCTAAACGAAATAGAATTATTGCAGGTATATCCAGAGGAGTACTGATTGTAGAGTCAAAGGAACGAGGAGGATCTTTAATAACTGCTGAGTATGCATTAAGTAATAATCGAGAGGTGTTTGCTGTTCCCGGGAAAATCGGAGATGAAAATAGCATTGGCCCGAATATGCTCATTCAAAAGGGAGCTAAACTGGTTCTGAATGTACAGGACATAATAGAAGAGTTTAACTGGATGATTCCCGAAAAGCAGACGAAGAGCGAAATAAAATTCAAGATGGATAAAAATGAAGAGTCTATATATGGTATGTTGTCATTGGAAGCGATGTATATAGATGATATTTCATCAAAATCAGGTCTATCCATTACCAAAACCATGACAATACTATCTTTTCTTGAAATGCAAAATTTAGTAAAACAAGTTCCTGGAAAGCGCTATGTAAGGTCTTAGGATTCTTTTAAAACGAGAAAGTTTTTGTTATTAATAATTTTTTGTAGCGCTTTATCTGTATCTTTCTTCTTTTTGTATTCATCGGGTGATAAATAAACCAAGTCGCATTCACGGTTAAATACTTCCATAATGGCTTTAATATATTCGTTTAAGATATCTTTATCCAATAATCCGACAACTAGTAAATGAACGGGTTCTGAGAATTTCATGGGGCTTTTAACTGTTTCTCCAAACAAAGCAATTCGCTCAAGCGAGGCGGTTTTGATGAGAAGCTTAAAATAGTCTTTTGGTTCAGTTGTTGTTTTTAAAACAATTTTTTTTAGGTCTGGATAGAAAGGATTTTGTGTATTAAGAAAGTAGTTAATAATATTGCCTTCAGGATATTTAATCAGCACCTGACTTTCTACTAATTTTTTGAGTTCACGTTGAACGGCCGAAATGGGTTCATCGATAACACGTCCAATTGCGCGGGTATGATACTTAATATTTTTGTTGAACAAAAATAATTTTAGAAGTTTTCGTTTAACTTTAGATTGTATAAGAGTCTCTAATATATCTACCATACAAGAATATGGTACAAAAAAAATGGTCAGTCGTCAAGAAATTACCTGTTTATTAGTTCATGTCTACATCGTACAGCTTGTATGATGGTTGTTTCTTGAAGAGTTAGTTCTCCCATTTTATAGTCGCCGGGTCTGATATTTTGAGATTCACAGAAACGTGCCATACTGTTATACAGGTCAACAGACGCTACTGACTTTGTTGGAGATAGCGTTTTGTTTAGTTGCTGATCTAACGCTAAAATATATCCTTCAGATAAGCATCCAAGTAAGTTGCTGTCATTTCCGAATCCGAAGTTAAAGCTGGACTGAAATCCTTGAACATTAATAAGGCCGCCCTCCAACGTATATTTGTTATCACCGTAATCAAAGCGAGGAATCGCTTCTGGACGAGAGTCATCAATGAATACAAAAAAATCCGGGATATCTTCTTTTTTTATAATCTCTTTAGTGTTGGAAGTAGCACAAATCCCAAAATGGCAAGTATTGAGGATAGGTTGAACGGATTCATGTGAAAATGTATGGTGATGAATAAGGCTATCAGGAAATGATTCTTGCAATTGTTTTTTTAATTTTAATAGTTTGATCTCATTGATATCAATGAGCGTTACCTGTACTCCTTTGCTAAGCAACGTGTTTGCTGCAAAAAATCCGATGTTGCCACATCCCATAATTGCGATATTAATTTGTTCTCTTGGTAACAAAGACTTCTCAATTAAATCTTCAGCCGTTTTAACTATGGAATAGAGAGTAGCTGTATGACCTGTTGTTATGATGTAGGGATGATCGTTTGGCAATACTTTTTCAAAAAGTTGCCCGTGTAGAGATATAATTGGCCACCAAGCTCCAAGAGAGATGACGATCTTTTCATGTTGTGGCACACAGGCATTGGAAATAAACTTCAGCGAACGATTAATTTCTTTAGTTCTTGTTTTTTTTCCGTTTATTAGTGGCTGTGGTAAGTGGGTAGATGAAATTAACAATCCTTTGGATCCATTGGCATGAGTGAATTCGTCCAGTAGGAGTGGTGGAAGGAGAGAAAATAAGTATAGGTACGTTTTAGTAGGCAACAGTTTCTTTAGAAATGAAATATATGGTGCATGTGTATTACAATCTTCTTCATATCGGATATGGACAAGAAATATAAAATCTATTTTCTTTTTCGCTAAAAGAAATGGTAAGAAATAGTAGACAAGACTTTGAATAAAATAACGAAATATTTTAAAAGTAGACTGATTTCGATTGCGACAGAAATAAGAATCATCCTGAATTTTATTGTCGGTTATATTGCCCTTCATTTGTGGAGATTTAATCATATTTTGAATCAGTGATTGCAGGTACTGTTTATCAGTGGAATCGGCCATTACTCCGTTAAAAGTTTGGTCGGATTTATTGTCTAAATAGAATCTAAATTTAGTGTATAATTTCTCGTCTAGTTGTATCTTGTTTTGCTTATGGATGTGACTTCGGATGTAAGATTTTGTTGAATTCATTTTGCTATTAGAAAAACTCAAATGCAAACCCCCTGTTTACGTTTAATTTGTTAAAAAAATGTATGTGAGGATACTATAATTGTATACATCCCCTGTATGATTTTATAATATAGGAAAAAAAAGCTAAAAGCAAATGAGCTGGAAAAAAATAAAATTTAAAAAAGATGATTAAAGGTATTAAAAAGTTGAGTTGTGTTTCGAGCACCAAGTAGAACAGAACTTATATTTTTTTGTGACAAGGTCCAGTTTAGAACCTCAGCCGAGATACTTCTGTTGTTTTTAGCTGCCTGAGCATCTATCTGGTGTAATATTGTTTCTGCTTTGTTCCATTGATCTGGATCGTTAAGTTTGTAAAAGAAAGATTTTGCTTCTTTCTTTGGCACAGCAGGTAATGTTCTGTATTTACCGGTAAGGAGGCCTCCATGAAGCGCTCCGTATGCAAGGATTCCTATATCGTTTTGAATAGAGAACGGAATGATATCTGTCTCTATATTTCTATTAAGCAGGGAGTATTGATGTTGCAAGCTAGTTATTGTTCCCATGGCTATAACCTTATGAAGTTCTGCTACTGAGTGGTTACAAAATCCAATTTCACGAATAAGACCTTTTTCTTTTAGTTTAAGAAAGGTCCCCATCGTAGATTCAATTGCTGTAGTTGGGTCGGGCCAGTGAGCTTGATATAAATCAATATAATCTGTATTAAGACGTTTAAGGGATAATTCTAGTTCTCGTATAATCCCTTTTGGTGAAAGATCATGAAGATAATTATCTGTCAGACCACATTTTGTTGCCAGTATGATTTTATCCCGAAAGGGTTTAATTGTTTTTCCAATAATACTTTCTGCATGACCGAAACCGTAAATGGGAGCGGTATCAATAAAGTTAACACCTCTCTCAATAGATGCATGAATGACATCAATCGAATCAGCATCGTTAACATTGCTCCACCCAGCCTTGCCGGTTATCCATGAACCAAGGCCGATTGCCGAAACCTTAAGTGCTGATTTTCCAAGTTGATTATAATTCATCGCTTAAAAACCTGAGCGTTAAAGTCGTTTTCAAAGATGACATTATCATTGTGTTTATAACCAAATACTTCAGTCCAAACCGCTGGAGACTCCATGCACAGGTAAGTATAAACCAGCGGAGCGTACTCTCTGATTTTGCTTAATATACAGGCATACGCTTCAACACGTCGGTGGCGAAGATAGCGAAATTTATTATCGTTACACTGTATAAACTCATCAATAAAAAGAGGGGATCGTTGATAGAAGTTATTTTTCAATCCTTTTGTGAAGCGTAGCGTACCCATGCTGATCCATTTTATTTTATCTGCAGGAATAGTGGCAAACAACATATCAATAACGTTTTCATATTCAGAGAGGCAGTTAGGATAGAGAATAATTGGATCAAAATGAAACGCAACATGATAGCCATGATCCACTACTTTTTTGGCTGCTGCTAATCGTTTTTCAAGAGAGGGCGTTCCTTTTTCAATATCTTTAATCATTCGGGGTGTATTCAAAGACCAAGCAATAACGGCATTGTCCGAAGCCTTGATCGATAATAAATTATCAATACAGAGAGTTTTTGTTTTAAGTTCCAAAAAAACAGTTTGAAAGGGACGAAATAGATCAATTAATAAAGTGGATAGATGTGTAATATCATCTAATATCAAGCTATCAGTAAATTCACCAGTACCGATCCGAAACAATGAGTTTGAGTTGTTTCTGAGTTGTTCTAAGACGCTAGGAATGTATTCTTCAAGGTCGGCATAAACAATCTGCATTTTAGTTTTAAAATAGTCTTGGAGAATACAATAGGTGCATTTATATAAACAGTTTGCCCCAATGTTAAGTATTTTATATCCACAACAACTGTAGCACTGAGTCCCGGGACAATCCTTTAAGAGTTCGCCTTTGAGGTTAGTAAGAAGAAGCGTGTGTTCATAATCGTAGGTGTTTTTTAATGACTGAAAATTGGGTTCATCAAAGAAAACGATGGGCACATGTTTAAGCCGAGACAAGATTTGGAGTGTATAAGGTTTATCTGCGACTGTATTATTGATTAGGATATGCTTAATTAATGACACAATTAGTGTGTTCCACGTTTAATAATTGATAGCAATTTTGTAATAACATTTTTGTTGGTTTCAAGCTCACTAATGATTTTCTCTATATCTTGAGGAGCCCGGATAGATGCTGTTAGGCTAACTTCGTCTGATTCAAAGTTGTCTTTGTAATCAAACCGAATGTGTGATGATTTAATTGATTTCAAAGCGTTGTTTAATACAGATTTAAGTTGCATGTAGTTTGGGTATCGAATATGTTTTATATGTGTCATAAATTCCTGAGCAGAGTTAGCTGAATTTATTTCTAGATTTAATAATGAATCGAGTTTAAAAGAGGCATCTTTTAATCTTAATTCATCGATTATTTGGCATAATTCATAGCTCTGATTGATATTTAATTTGTAGTTAATAATAATGTCATAGATTTCAAGAATGTCTTTCTCATGTTTTGGTAATAAAAGCTGCGAAACTTTTAGAAATTCTGGTTCAGTGGCTGTTTTTTGTTGAATTGACAGAGGTAAAGTTAGTAGTTTTAAATAGGCAGCGGCATTTTCTATATTTATACCAAGATATTTGATAAATAAATCATAATCAATATGATGTGTGTTGGCAAAGGTTAGTATGGCAGCGCATTCTATTGGATTATATTTAGTCGATGACATCCGTATTTTTTCAAGAAACGCCTCCTTAATAGACAGCTCTTTAACAATAATATCAATATCAAGCCCCAACTCTAGTGCAATGGTGTATCGCTTTAGGCCCTCATATATTTGAATGGAGTCATGAACAACTATGCCATAAGGCAATTGTGCCAGGCCATTAGTTTTAATAGATGTTTCTAATAAAGTCGTTGATCTTGAAAATGAAAAATTAAATAGATCCGTTTTGACGTTTTTACCTGTTTTAAGTAGTTTCATGTTCATTACAACCTTGAGTTCTTAATATTAAATAGAGTTGTGTGAGAATTATTATAGCAGAGTTTGAATGATATAAAATTAGTAATATTGAAATATTGGGCAGTATCTGGGAGTTTTCACAAGATATTTCGATATATTTAATAGAATAATACAAAGGTGAATTTATGAATGCAAAAATTGTAAGTGAATTAGAGTCGGCAAAGCAAACGATTCGTCGAATACAAAAAGATATTACAATTGAAACAATGAAAAACAAAGAAGTTGAAACATTAATCGACGTTGATGTTAATCGTGTTTTAAACAGATTTAAATCAGTTCAAACAGCTTTTAGCAGCATTAATAATATTAATAGTATAAACGTTTTTGACAAATTGCATGAAAGGAAAAGGATCAGCAACGCTCTACGGAATGAAATTATAGAAAGTATTTGTTTCATAGAAAGCGTAAATGAAGTACTTCAAAGCGATGTTGTTAACGTCCTAGGAAATTATACATGGTCTCAAAAACAAAATTACTTAGATACAATAAAAGAGCATCAACGAAGTAGCGACAGCAATATTTGGTCTAGGTTTTTATTTGCAGTTAATGACAAGGATGAACCAATCTTTCAATCACTAATTGCAGCGTTACAACTTAAAACAGGAAAAAATGGATTAACACAATTATCAGGGTCGTTTTATAAGTCAATTCGTTTATTAGAAAGAGCAACACAAATGCTAATTAATGAATCGTCTTCAATAAGCAATAAAGAAACACCGCTTCGAAATATAGAATCTTGGCCGGAGACCATGCGGACCATTCAAAAAATCTTAGAAAGAGCCGGAATTAAAGATGATTTTTCTAAAAAACTAGATACCTTGTCTTCGATGATAAGAATTAATAAGCATAATGAATTGGATTTAATCGATGGGCAAGATGTTAAAATATCGACAATTGGCTTAATGATTATTGCAAGCATAGGAAATATACTGAATTATCGAATATCATTATCTTTGGAACGCTTATTATATAAATGTATTAAGGAATCAATTGGCTTGGAAAACGTCCATTATAGAGTATTTAAGGAAATACTAACCGAAGCTTCGAATATAAACAATGCTTATGAGTTTTGTAAGACTCTTCGTAATGTGGGGTTTCTCAATAAAGCATTTAGTGGTTGGCAAGAAGATATAGATTCACCCATTGGCCAAGCGTTTTCGAGTGCAGGTTGGTCTTTAGTTGATGGGAAACCACAATTAGTATCTTTTCATCAGTATCCGGTAGGAGAACACATGTTGCAGGTGATACGGGGTCTTGATCTATTATTTGAGTTTTCGGACTATAGTAAAAATTCTTCAAAAGGAACTGTTAGTATTAAAAAAGAATTTATCAAGAGATTAAGAGAAAAGGATGTTAAGGCTCTTCGGCTGTTGAAGCAAATCAGTTTTTTGTTTGATCAAAGATTGCTACACACAACAAAGGATTATATAGAGGCTATCAATACTGATAATATCGATCGATATGATCAAGTAGATGAAGTGGAATATGAAATTAAAAATATACTTAGTGGGATGTTTGGGTTTGCCAGTTTTATGGCAGACTATCAGGTTACTTCTAAAAAGAAGATGCCCCTAGTTTTGGCGGCGTTATTTCATGATATTGCAAAAGGAGTACAGAATGAAAAGCATGAAATTATTAGCGAAGAAATAGCTGCAAAACTCATAGGTCCACTAGATCTTTCAAAAGAACAAACAAGTATTACGCTTCAACAGATAAAATATCACAATATTGTAAATAAAATGAAGTTGTATTCTGCAGAAAATCCGGTATATGGATTGTGTGCGACAATCATTGATTACCCTGAGCTTTTATTATTAATATCTCTGGCAGATCGTATGGGTTCGAACCTAGGTATTATTGATGATCATATAATATATAACTGTTTAAGCAATATTGCATTGATGGCTAGCCAAAAAAGTCTTCAACAAAACCAGATTAGAACAGATTTAATTCAAATAGAAGAGTATTTGTTAAATAGCACAAGATCAGTAACTCCAGATTCTCTTAGGAACTTAATGGTGTCCAGTATTTTAAGAGAAACAGCTGAATACACAGAAAATATGGGTTCTCTTTATGGTTTGCATCGCTCAAATATGCCACAACAAATACTGAGTGATATGTGGCTGACAAAAGAGCATAATGGTCAAGACATGCAGAAGAGTGTTCTATTCGCTCACAGAGAACCAATGGAAGGGCAAGAGCTGTCATCTAAACCTAAATTAGTGGTTTATGCAAAAGACTATATTGGGTTGGCAACGGATTTGATCAGTTATTTGGAGTTTCATGGGTTATTCCCTACTCAACTCAATTTTTTTACTGGAGAAAATGGTGCGGTTGTCGATGAAATAATCTTTGATAGTAATGATGAAAATAAACTAAAGGAATTTTTTAAAACCCTTTCTTCAAATAAAGAGTTTGTATGCGTTAGTAAAGAAAAGTTAACAGATATATATTCTGTGGAAATGGATACTTTAATTGAGAAGTTGCCGGACAGAAAAGTTGATGTTAATTATTTGGCTTTAGAGGATACGCAGATAATCAATATCGAAATTTCAAACCCTGCGGATATGAAAATACTTAGAAACATAACGGGTGTGTTTAGAGAAAATAAGATCAATATTGAGTTTGCTCACGTAGAATTTACAAAGACAGTTAAAAGAGAATCGATACGTATATCAACGGAAAAAGCAGATATGCTATGGGGGAAGTTTTTAGAAGTTTCTTTGCTTAACGATAAAGGAGAGTTAGAGATAGATAAGAAAAAGATTGATAGTATAAGGAAAATTCTGCAGGAAAATTTCCCAGATGATGCGAAGGAATTAGAGAATATCATTGTAAGTAATGCTAAACAAAATTGTCTTCAATTGCAGTTCATTGTGAATACAAAAAAGAGTGAAGAAGTACCGACGGAGGTGCTTCATAGTATTGCAGTTTCTTTAAAGAGTGTTAAGTAAAAAAGAAGAAGGGATATTCCCGAAAATATAAAAAGTCGGTATTCATATTTGCCAACTTAGACTCATTTGGAACAGCTAATTTATGATTTAAAAAGTCTTTAATGCACAGGTCTAGAGCTTTAATTTCTTTCCCAAGCAACTTTCGTTGCGTACTGGTATTATCTTTTTTTTGTAAACATGAAAGAAGTTGTGTTTTTGAATTTAAGAATTCGTTGAGGCAGGATTTATCAGCAGTGTTAAATAGGGAAGAGCGAAGATGTTTTTCTAGGTGGCCACTTATCTCGCGACGCCTAGATAGTACAGACAGATAGTTTTCATATTCTTCAATTATGTCGGGAAATAAATAGCGATCTTCTGAAACAGATACAAAAGAAGGCGCTTGCATTTTATAGTATATCGACACCCAGTAATCAAGAAACTGGTCATATTTAGCACCACCTTTGCCATGAATAAATAAATCCGATAAGCAGAATCGCAGTAGTAGAGTAATCAGGAAGGCCTTAGGAGCGAGGAAGCAGTTCTCTGGCTTTGTTGAATTAAAAAATGAACTCCGATCTTTTTTCGATGAATCAATCAGCCAAAAAGGCGTTTCATTAGGTTTAAGATCTGGAAAAGGGTTGGCGTTATTTTTTATTTTATGGTCGAGTCGATATGTATGAAGTGCTTGATTATATTGATTAGAAAAGGCATCACCGTCTGCAAGAATCTTTGAAAAGAGAGTTTGAATATAGCTAGATTTTAAAATCAAGGATAGTGGAAGTTCGTAGTAGTGGTTACTGGGACTCAAGTAACGACGTGCGATGGTATTTGCTTCACATAAGGACATTCCTGAGAGCTGTTTATAGAGAGAGAGCACCTTTTTCGATTTAGCGGTAACAAAATTTAAGGAAACGGTTGTTAATCCTGTATGAATAAGATTTAAGGTGTTTTCAATTTCATTTGAACCAACTATTTTTTGATAAAGATAGAGAGGGCTGTTATCAGAAATAGATATTGATTGTACCTCGGGTTCGGCGTTAAGGATGGATGGGTAATATATATTCCCGCCATTACCGGAGTCAGTATCAATAATAATATTAATTGCCGCCGTTTTTGTTTCTTGGGCAAAGGTATTTAATGAAAGATTTTTTGCTAAAATGCCAGAATGATAAATTGTAGGTTGATGACCCGTCATGATGAGCTTATTGAAGGAGGTAACACCACAAGCTTTCTGTAAAATGATTCCATGTTCAAAAGCAATTGTTTCCAACCGTTGAGTATAGCTTATTGCTGAATTAATTATTTCCTCTCGTAGACGATGGATTTCGCCAATAGAAAAGATATTTAGAAAGTTACTTAACCTGTGTTGGTTTTCTACTAATAGATTTTCCCAATGAGCAAAGTCAGGCATCTAAGAATCTGTCCGGAGAGGACATTTTTATGTTTTCTTTGCAAATAAAGGGTTCGCCATATGCGACACGGATTTGTTTTCCCCAGTAGGCATTTTCAGTTCTAACAGATTCAAATGCTGCTGTATTCTTTTTGTTGTCAATAAACTGCGAAGCGTAGGCATTTAGGGCATTGATCTTTGTTTCAATTAAATTGCTAATATCAAAGATAACAGAAGGATCAACTCGGAGACGCATATGAAGAGTCAGATAATGATATATTTTTTCTGGGAAATGAGGTTCAAATGCCATTTCTGATTTAACAAATTTAGAGTAAAAACGAGCAGACGTACATAACTTGGCTGCTTCCACATGATCTGGATGACCGTCATCCCAATAGGGAATAAAGAGCAGTGTTGGTTTATATTGACGCATAACGGTTGCAACTTTTTTGCGGTTTTCGACAGTATCCATAATTTCTCGGTTCACTAGGTCTAGCGTAATTCGCTTTTCAACTTTTAAAATTTCCGCAGCATTTTTTGCTTCTATCATCCTTTTTTCATGAGTACCCGCTGGAGTTGGCTCCCCATCAGATAAATCCAGTATCAGTACTTTGTAGCCGGCCTGAGAAAAAGCTGCAATTGTACCCCCCATCCCGATTTCAACATCATCCGGATGAGCTCCGATAACCATTATATCTATCGACATTTAAAAACCTCCTCTTTGATAACATTTCGATAATACTGTAATCGACTTTCTTTTACGTCTAAATCAAGACCAAATGAGCGATCTAAGTGGTAATAAATACGTGTAACCGGAATTTCAACAAGGCTAAGTTTTTTGCAAAAAGCCTGAACAAGAAATTGGAGTGGCATTCCATAACCCATTTCTGTTATTTTTATTTTCTTTAAAGTGCTTACCTTGTAGGCTTTAAAGCCACAGAAAGAATCGGTAAGATGATAGTGTGTTAAAGCATTTAACTCATTCGTGATGATTTGATTAATCTCAATTCGATCACTCGGTGCAGTATTGTTATTCTTGGACTCAACTAAATAGCGACTACCTGAAACAATGTCGTAATCTATTATTTTATTTATGAACGATGGTATAAATTCTGGCTCGTGTTGAGCATCACAGTCCATTGTTATCAGTATGTCATAGTTGTTATTTATAGCGTAATCAAAGCCATTTACAATGGATTGGCCATACCCCATATTTTTATTGTGATGAATGATCTTTAAATTTAAAATATTTAAAGCTTTGGCTTTATCAATAGAAGCATCGGTTGATCCATCGTCAACCAAAAGAATATCACCTTTATAAAAGCGTTGAACTTCTTTCAAAACACACGCAACAGTTTCTTCCTCATTAAAAACAGGTAACATTAGGAGTATATTTGAAGATCGTTTCATAATACTTCTGTATTTAACCATTTATTTGAGAAAATGATAAATAGAAATTTATATCGCAAATATGAAATGACTCGAAGTCGCTTTAGTGAACCAAGATATAAATAGCGTGCCTTTTCCTTTATCCACCAATACAATGCTATTTTTTTAAAGATATCAAGTTGATGATTGTGTTTTTTTAGTAGTTTTAACATTGAGTAAATGCGAAATCGATCCATCCCCCAGAATTGGCGTGAGAGTTGATCGGAATGACCACCATATTTTGTGATTAATTTTTTGTCGAGTAAGTATATTGGATAATGAAGGCTTATTCTTAACCAAAGATCATAGTCCTCTACTGCTGGAAGTTTTTCGTCAAAAAGTCCAACTTTGCTCAGAACGGATTTTCTAATCATCACCGCAGATGGGGACACAATGCAAAGTGGCAAGCAATCATAAAAGATCTTCCCGCTTCGTTTAGTGTGCTTTTTCATGGAATTGACCTTTTTTCCATTTCGTATCCATTGTTCATTTGTTTGACAAATATCAATATCGTTCTCTTTCATGAACTTTAACTGGTCAGCTAGTTTGGACTTTATCCACAGGTCGTCACTGTCGATGAATGCTATATATTCTCCTCTAGCCTTAGAAATACCAGCGTTACGAGCGGATGATACACCCAGATTATCCTGTGATAAATAGATAATTATTTGTGGATAAGTCTGCATATATTCTCTAATGATATTGACTGATTGGTCATTGGATCCATCATTGATGATTATTAGCTCAAAGTCTTGAAAG
>MFRH01000098.1 GCA_001783275.1 Candidatus Margulisbacteria bacterium GWF2_35_9 | reverse complement strand
CGTTATGCGATTGATATCACCATGAATCGAGATGCCAGCTTTTATTTAGATACACGAGATCTAAGGAAATGGGTTAACGAAAATCTTGCAGGTAAATCAGTTTTAAATTGCTTCGCCTATACTGGAAGCATCGGTATCGCTGCACTAGTGGGCGGGGCCAGCGAGGTATTGCAATTAGACCTTAGTAGAACTTTTTTATCTATGGCAAAACGGTCTGCCGAGTTAAATGGAAAAGAGGTAGACAAGAGTCAGTATCAGATTGGTGATTTTTGGTCTCGTATCAATCAGTATAAGAAGTCTGGTAAAGAATTTGATTGCATTATTTTAGACCCTCCGGTGTATGCCAAAACACAAAAAGGCATCATCGATATTGTAAATAAATATGACAAAATTATAAATAAAGTCCGTCCGCTTATTGTTAACGGAGGAATACTTATAACCATTAATAATGCATTGTTTCAATCCGGTCAGGATCACCGGGATGTATTGGATAGGTTATGTAAAGACGGTTATTTAAGTATTGAAAAAATGATCGACGTTCCAGCAGATTGCGTTGGTATTCAGGAGAACATAAATCTGAATTTACCTGTGAATCCGTTTCCATATAACCATTCTACAAAAATCACGATAATGAGAGTAAAAAAGAAATAATCTTTTTTTCTTCCTTGAATAAATAGTCCCCATAATCTAATATAATCTAAATCGAGAATATATTTGGTCGGAGTGAATAAATGAACAAGTTTGAAACGACAGCTGCTAATTATTATATGAATGGATTTAATTGTGCTCAAGCAGTGCTTGTAGCATATAAAGAGGAACTAAGTATTCCCGAAAAAGAGTTATTAAAAATTTCCTGTGGTTTTGGTGCAGGAATGGGCCGACTTCAAAATACCTGTGGAGCAGTGAGTGGAGCATACATGGTCATTGGCTTAAAATTTGGTAAAGATTCCAAAGAAGATAATGATGCTCGTGAAAAAACATATGGGTTGGTAAGAGAATTCGACTTGGAATTCAAACGAAAGCACATATCAAGTAATTGCAAGGAATTATTAAATTGCGATTTATTATCAGAAGATGGTCAAAAATATTTTAAAGAGAATAATCTATCGGAAACTATTTGCAGGAAATGCGTTGTAGATTCAGTCAGCATATTAAATAAATTATTAAAGAAATAGGAGATATTATGATTACAGAAGATCGCCTGAATTTAGTTGCTCCCTGCGGAATCAAGAAAATTTATTTCAAGGGCAAAATGCAGCTCGGAAATGGACCTCAAATAATATAGAATACGTCAAAATAAAAAATAGAAAGGGACGAGTGCAAATGGACAATTTGTTTGATGGAGTAAAAGAGTTTAATACAACGGATTTTCTAGAGCATAAAGAGTTGTTCGAAAAAATTGGAAGAAATCAGGAGCCCCACACGTTATTTATAGGATGTTCAGACTCACGAATAGTCCCGAATCTAATAACCAAAACATTGCCTGGAGAATTATTTGTCATTAGAAATATAGCAAATATTGTTCCGGTGTATCGAGAGTCTGAAGAGTTTTTAGCAACAACTGCGGCGATCGAGTATGCAATAAAAGTATTAAATGTCGCAAATATATTGGTCTGTGGTCATTCAAATTGTGGAGGTTGTAACTCATTTTATATGGATGGAAGTGTTGGGAATAATATACCCCATACAAGAAAATGGTTGGAGCTTGCGAAGAATGTAAAGGACAAGATTGATAGTGAGAAAATTGTGGATGTTACGGAACGAGAGTGGAAAACGGAGCAATTAAATATCGTTGAACAAATGAAACATCTTCTAACATATCCCTATATAAGAGAAAAATACAAAAACAAGGAATTAAATATTTTAGGCTGGTACTACATTATTCAGACAGGTGAGATATTTAACTACGACTCTAAAGAAAAAGTGTTTGTAAAAATAGAATAATAATACAAATAACTTGCTCTATCAGCAAACCAACTTTCCTTTATTGCAAATGAGGAGATTTTTATGTATGATTAATTATACCAAGTTAATGTGTTGTAAAATATGAATACAAATAAAGAAGAAATGAATCGTTATATTAAGCAATTAGAGGAACTCCTTGTGGAGCGGACCAGTCGGTTGAATCGAGAGGAGCAACGTCGAAGGTCTGCTGAAAATGCACTTCTCGAGCTTATAGAGATGTATCAGGGTGTTTACGACAATATTTCAAATGGAATCGCCATTTATCGAGCTGTCGAGAATGGAGAGAATTTTATTTTTGTAGATTATAATAAAGCGGCTGAAAAAATGGATCAGATTAATAAAGCGGTACTTATTCGAAAAAAAGTGACCGACGTGTTTCCCGGAGTTGAAGAGATGGGTTTATTGAAGGTCATTAAGCGAGTATATAGAACTGGTTTTCCTGAACGACTAGATAAAAAAAAGTATGAAGACGAGCGGATTTCTGGGATTCGAAATAATTTTGTCTACAAACTGTCAACGGGTGAAGTGGTTGTCGTATATGAAGAAGCTGAAGAAGAAACCTAAATAGGCTTAATTACTAAAAAGCTTAGCGCAATCCTTTAAGAAAAGATCCGGTGTTTTTGCAATCACAAATTTTACAGCTGGTGGAAATAGATACGAGCTATAAACCGGTAATTGATTAAAATCCAGATATTTTTCTGCTGAAACGATACTGACCGGAAGAAACAACATCAGGCACAGAGATCCTGCAACAATTAAAGAGACTTTTTTAGAAATATTCGTTGCGAATCTCAGCGTAAGTTGAATCACAATAAAAAAAAGAATTAATTCAGAGATAATGAGCAACGAGGTGTTAATCACTTCACTGGATAACAAAAACCCGGCATAGGAACTAAGATAAGACAAAATCAATCCGACAGAGAAAAATAAGCTGACAATAGCAAATTGTTTATGAAAGTTATTTTTTTTCTTTACAAGTAGTCCGATGCTGGTCCAGAATCCAGCACAGAAGAATATTAAAATTGTAAATGATAGAGATGGGATGAGCATCTTAAGGAAAGGCTCTTTATCCATTAGGTCAATTACCCCGTCTGTCCAGTATAAAACAACAAAAACAGTTAGAAAAAAGAGAGTGCTTAACCAGTTGGTTTTTTTAAGTAATTCCATGAAGAAAGAATCCTGAACAAAGTGTTTCGCAGCTACGACTGGATGATTTGGGTCATAAATGATGATACGGGTTTTGCCGATATAAAAACATTCTCCAGAGTTAATGATTGTCGAGATATTGATTGGTTGATTTTTTTCAATGAATGTTCCGTTGCTGCTATTACAATCTTTAATGCAAAAGCCAGCTTCTGTTTTTTCAACCTGAACATGTGCATCTGAAACATAAGGGTCAGATAGGATAATATCATTATTAAATCCGCGTCCGATTGAAACCATATCGGTATTAAAAGAATACGTTTCTTTGTGTGTGTTATCTTCTATGTTAATTATTATTTTTGCCATGATATATTCTCCAAAAACCGATCAACAAACCGTATTGCATTATCTTTTGTAATTCCTAGAAGGCTTAAATGAATCGTTATCCCTTTCTTCTTTTCTGAAACAGAAACCAGCGTCACATAAACTTCATATAGATTTTTGAATTTTTTGAACTCTCGTGTACTAAAGCTAATTTTCCAGTCGGAACCGTTTATTTTAATAAAGCTTTGTCGAGTGTTAAAATTATTAATGTCTTGTTTATTTGAATGGAACAGCTTTTTATAAGGCATGAAAAAGCGAGATAAAATGCTATAAAAATGGAGAGATGATATCTGTTTGCCTTCAAACCAGAGATACGAAAACTCAATTTTACCGGTCTGCAAATCTTCATCCAAGTAGAGTAGATCCGTAGAAGACCCATAATAGTAAGCGCGTTTAAAATAGGAATCATCTTTGTCTTCAGTTTCTGCCCAACATTTAAAAATTGTATCTATTTGTCCTGGAGCGGAAACGTCCCCAATTAGAACGGTTTTCCATGGTTTTGAAAGAATTTTGTCAACTTGCTGTTGTTGATGAGTAGATAGTTGGCCAAGAAGTCGCTGGTTCCAGTCCGAAATGGCAGTACCACCTCTTTTTTTTACATCGTTAAAAAGAATCTGGAGATAAGTAATGGGAACAAAAAAACTAAGTTGTTGGCCATAGGTGGATACGTTTATTCCGATAACTCGTCCATCTTTATCTAATGCAGGGCCACCACTCATCCCAGGATTTAAAGACCCGCTGAACAGAATTCGTTTATACATGGATTCTTCAATTAATCCATTATAGTTGCCTTCGACAATGGTCATTCCTAAGTCCCGAGGATTTCCCATGGAGTATATCCTCTTACCTTTTGGCATAGTTGTATTCGAGAGTTTAAGATAAGGCGCTGAATTAAGTTTGCTTTTTAAAATAGCAACGTCATTAACAATGTCAGTATCAATTAATTCAAGACTTTCCTTCCTTCCATCCTCATGTAGACACTCTAGTAAGTATCGATTTGGGTGAAGGATTATCTTTGAGATGACATGATAATTTGTTGCTATATAACCATCCGCAGAAAAACGAAATCCAGAGCCAATTACGACTTTTTCCTTTGTTGCGGAGTCGAGGACGCGAATTTGATAAACTGCCATTTTGGAATGGGAGTATACTTCCTCAGCTTTACCGCTTAATGGCGCAGAAAAAGTTAAAGAAAAAAACAGCGTAGTTGTTATTAATATCAGTAAAACATGAGCAGGTTGTTTTTTTAACACCATATCTCCTCAATTGGATATGTTTCTATTATACATGAAATCAGTATTTATGATAAAAGGATTCTCCTCCCTTATGTTGCAAAATATGTTAAAGAACATAATGTAAAAAAACATATTAATACGCCTAATTCAAAATAGCAGATGACCTTGAGAAAAGGATAAGAGGGCATTATACTTCAAAGAAGGAGAGTTAATAGATGCTGATAAAAGGGATTTTAATTATTCTAATAATGAGTACCCCATTTGTTTATAGCGCTGAGGAGCAATCATCTGTGGGGAATGAAAGTGATAATACGTATTACCAAGAACAGACGGACTACTACAATACCAATGAAGTAGATAATCAGAAAAAAGAGCCACTTGAAAATACTTTGCCTATAAAAGGGAATATCCTAGATAATGAGTTTAATATTGAAAATATGCCGGAGAGTGATGATTATTATTCAAAGGAAACCGGCGAATATTATGATGAGGATGGGAGTTATGCTGGGTTATACAACTCTCAGACGGGGGATTATTACGATAAGAATGGCTCCTATGTTGGTCGTTACAATCAGGGTACGGGAGAATATTTTAATAAAGAGGGAGAATATGTTGGGCGATATGATAAAAATAATGGTGAATACTATAATAAAGAAGGGCAGTTTATTGGCCGTTTTGATAAAGTGCTGAATAAGTATTTTGACAGCACTGGCAATAGTGTTAGAAGAAGTGATTTAACAAAAAAACTGGAAGTTCTGACAAACTAAATAATTACCAAGCTTCGTATTTACGTTTCTCTCTGTATTTTTTGTCTAGGCTGGCATAAGAAGTGTAAATGCTGTCTAATTCTACACGGGTGACGGTTGAGGGTAGCTTGGTTTTTATATTTAGACAGCTGGCGGTATCTTTATCCAGCCACTTGCCGAACATTATTTGTTCCTTTGTTTCGCTATGAAATAGCTTCATTCCGGTTTTATATGTTTTTTTTCTTTCAGCCATGTTATTTTTCTTTTTTAAGATATACGGTTCGATGAGGGAATGGAATTACAATATTATTAGCATTAAATGCATCGTTAATTGCCATATGCAGTTCATCTTCCACTTCCCATAAGTCGGTGTAAGTATCAATCCAACAGGTTAAGTACAAATCAAGAGATGATTCTCCAAACCGTTTGAAATACACAACAGGTTTTGGATCCTTCAATACATATTTGTTTTTTACCACCTCAGCGATAATGACATCTTTTGCTTTTTGTACATTGCTTCCGTATGATATTCCAACACTAATATATAGTTTTTGCTGAGGATTAGGATAAGAAATATTGATTACTTGTTTGTTGCCAAGCATAGAATTAGGTACGACTACCATATTTTGATCTAGCTTAAGAATCTTGGTGGATCTTAACCCAATCTCAATTATATCGCCCATGCCTCGGAAGTCATTATCATCGGAATCCTTAAACATAATTCGATCTCCAATTCGAAAGGGTCTGTCTAACATAATGACAAAACCGGAAATCATATTTGATAGGGTTTCCTGGGCTGCAAGGCCGATTGCCAAAGAGGCTACTCCGAAAGTGGCAATAAAGGACATGATATTATAGCCAAAGTGGCTGAGGATACTGACAAATGTGATGCAGAAGATAGTTATACTCAGCGTTTTACGAATTAGAGGAAGAAAATCTTTTGAGAGATCCCGATCATTTTTATGGTTAAAGTTTCTAACATATAAGTCTATCGACATATATAAGGCGACATAAATTAACTGAGCCAAGATAATGGTGTTAATAATGTATATTGTATTATGAACATAGGAATAAAGTTTCACGAATTTAGTAAACGATGTGCTGAAAAAAGAAGTTTTTAAAGCAAAAGACAACGAAAAAAGCATGCCGGAACGATGAAATATTCTAACAATCCGTTCTGCTGAGATACTTCCTTTTATGATGGAGAAATTTTTTAGTCGATTAGTGATAAATTTAACAATAAAGCTGAGAATTATAAAAGAAAACAGGAATAAAGCCAGAAAAATAATGAATTCATAAATTAAAACTGTCGAAATTTTTATTGATACGTCTTTATTTCCTATAATAGTGGCTGAAATCTCCTTTTTTTCAAAGTAGCTGATAAGGGCAATTTTAATTTTATTATAAAAATATAAAAAGAAATTGGTTAACGTATCCAGAAATTTCTGTATTGAATCACTGGAGTATATTTTATATAAATAGTCCGATAGAAATGAGAAAAAATGGATAATGGATGAAAATATATTTGAAAGCATTGAAAGAAAATTTTCCACGATAATATCCTTTTTGTGTTTATTCACTTATTATAAAGGCACATTGGGTAAATGTACAATTTGAGGTTTAGTTTTACTATAACAATATGAAAAAATGGTGCTTATCGATATAATGAGAAGGGGAATTATCCATAAAAATTGCAAAAACAAATATGAAAAAGCTATTAAAAAAAATTGATAGATACTTGATGAGCAGAATGGGAACAACATTGTTGTTTTTCTTCCTCTCAATATCGCTTATCCCGTTATTATTAGTTGGGTATTACAATTATGGTCGTATGCAGAGCACAAATTTTAGTGCGATACAAGAAAACCTAAAAATAGTTGTCGATATTGCCAGTGATAATTTAGTCCATAGTTTGAATAAAAATATAAAGAGTATCCAGGGAAAATCTCAGAATCAGGAGCTAATTCGTTTAGTACGAAAAACAAATGAATTGTTTAATAGTAACAATATAACAATCAGCGAATATATTAGAACAGAAAAATGGGAAGATAGCCTCATAAAACACTGGGACGAATTGTCAGAAGAGATTCGATATAAAGAATATGTGGATATGTATGTTCTGGATATAGCGGGTAATATTTTATTTACTGTTAAAAACAAAGAAGATATTGGTCATAATATTTTTGATAGAGCTGAAACAAAGTTAAGCGTTGCGGGCAAAAAAGCCTTAAATTATAATGAAGTAGTTTATTCCGATATTGAACTTAATTCCCATGGAAGCGACATATTAAGTAGTTTTCTTGTAAAAGGAATAAAGGATAGCGACGGGAAAACAATCGGTCTTTTGGTTTATAAAATTGATTTATCTGAGACATTTCAGTTGATAAAAACGCTGGGAACAGGTCGCAACGGTCATGTATATATTGTCGGAGAAGATCTATTACTTCGGTCACCGTCAAAGTTTATGGATAATTCGTTGATACTAAAAGAATCAATAAATACGGCTATGACAAACATGTGGAAATTAAATCTGAAAGACAGAGGCAATAGAGCATATAGTTTTATTTATCCAGACTATAAAGGAGTTAGAGTGCTTGGATTACATAAAGCAATTAGTATCGCTGGAGTGAATTTAGTGGTTATCGCTGAAATAAAAGAAAGCGAAGTTTTAGAGTCAGTAAATTGGACACGGACGATGACCATACGGATTATGTTTTTTACTGGCATTATTGTTTTATTAATATCTATTATCATTGTCAGAAGTATTGTTCGTCCGATCCGGCAACTATCTGATTGGGCCAAAATCGCTTCTCATGGGGATTTTAGACAATTAGATTTCCCTGTGCCGAATAACGAAATTGGTGATTTGAGAAAATTGTTTTCGACACTCGTCTCAAAAATGAATGATGTAGCAACCCAAGCACGATCGATATCTGAGGGCGATTATTCCTTAAGTATTAAACCATTTTCAGACAAAGATCAACTGGTAATGGCGCTAAAAACCATGACGGAGTCACTTCAGAAATTTCAGCTGGAAACAAAACGACAGGATTGGCTGAAAACCGGAATAGCTGAATTGAACGAAAAAATACAGGGAGATCTCTCCTTAGAAGACCTTTCACAGAAAGTAATAAGCTTTATTGCAGAGTATATCAACATACAGCTGGGTGCTATATATGTTAATACGGGAGAAGATGGGTTTACTCTTACTAGTAGTTATGCATTCATGGGTCTTATGGGTCTTACCATTAATTCAGGTGAAGGGCTAATTGGTCAGGCTGCAAAAGATAAACGAAAAATAGTACTAAGTGAAATTCCAGAGGATTTTTATCGTATTCAAACCGGTACTGGGCAAATGTTGCCGAAATCAGTCCTAATAATCCCCGCGATATATGAGGAAAAAGTGGAAGCGGTGTTGGAGATTGGGTCTTCGGAAATATTAGATGATATAAAAATTAAATTTCTGGAACAGATAGTAGAAAGTATCGCGATCGCAATTAGTTCAAATCAATCCAGAATAAAATTGAGACTATTATTTAAAGAGTCTCAGCAACAAGGGGAAATATTAAAAGCCAATCAGGAAGAAATGGAAAAAACAAATAAAGAATTAGAAGAAAAAACGCAGTCTCTGGAATTGCAGAAAAAAGAGATTACCGATAAAAATAATGCATTAGAAATTGTTCAGAGAGATTTAGAAAAAAAAGCAGAGGAAATAGAACGATCAAGCAGATATAAATCGGAATTTTTAGCCAATATGTCGCATGAATTAAGAACACCATTAAATAGCTTATTAATACTTTCAAAGGATTTGGCAGATAACAAACCACATAATTTAACAGATGAACAAGTCGAGTCGGCTCAGATTGTGTATAACAGCGGAAGTGATTTGCTTACGCTCATAAATGAAATACTAGATTTATCAAAAATTGAAGCCGGAAAACTAACGATTAATATTGAAAACGTTATGTTAGAAGAAGTTGTTAATAATATACGAGTAAATTTTAAGCATGTAGTTGCAGAAAAAGGTCTGGATTTATTTATAAATATGGAAGAGGGGATTCCCTTTTCTATTCAAACCGATCTTCAGAGATTAATTCAGATTATTAAAAATTTAATGTCAAATGCAATCAAATTTACACCAGAAGGCAGTATTACTGTTAGTGTATATAAGCCGGATTTAACAACGGTAATACAGAAGAGTGCGTTAAACCCAAAAGATGCCATTGCAATTTCGGTTACAGATACAGGTATTGGAATTCCCTTAAACAAACAGCAAGATATCTTTGAAGCATTTCAGCAAGCAGATGGCAGTACCTCTCGAAAATATGGTGGAACAGGACTCGGATTGTCTATTTCACTTGAACTTACAAAACTACTAGGTGGTATTATTAATTTAAATAGTGCTGAAGGTTGTGGGTCAACATTTACAGTTTATCTTCCGGAAAAATCAACTTATGTGCCGTTAACTGATGGAACGGGTCATCA
>MFRH01000097.1:4925-9405 GCA_001783275.1 Candidatus Margulisbacteria bacterium GWF2_35_9 | reverse complement strand
TCGGGCGATTTAGAAAACGATTCATTCAACTGCATGACGGTCGCATGGGGAAGCATTGGAGTAATGTGGAATAAACCTTTCGTTCAGGTCGTGGTAAGACCGACACGATATACATTCGAATTCATGGAAGAATTCGAAACATTCACGCTTTCAGCGTTCGGCGAAAAGCATATAACTGACCTTACTTATCTGGGAAGAGTGAGCGGCAGGGATGAGAAAAAACTGGAGAAAACTTCTCTGACTGTAATTCCGTCACAAATTGTTAAGTGCCCTTCATACGATGAAGCTGAACTCGTAATAGAATGCCGGAAGATTTATTCAACAAGGTTTAATCAGGATGAATTTATTGACCCTTCCATTAAAGAGAACTATCCGGAAAAAGACTATCATATCGTTTATTTTGGAGAAATTTTACACATAGACGGAACGGGTAAATATCTGAAAAAGTAACTAAAGCAAAAAAGGCACTCCATTCGAAGTGCCTTTTATTTTAGTCAGGGTCAAATGTCACTATTTCACCATCAGCATTTTTTTTGTTAGCTCTTTACCGTTCGCTTTAAGCTTATAAAAATACAATCCGGAATTAAGATCATCAGCTTCAAACAGTACACTCTGATATCCAGCTTCCATTTCTTTATCAAGGATCTTTCGCACGAGCTGACCGGCTATATTGAAAACAGACAGCTCGACTTTTCCAGCTTTGCTCAAAGAAAAATTAATATTCGTAGCCGGATTGAACGGGTTCGGGTAGTTTTGGTAAAGCTTTGTCGTCAAAGGTAGTACAGGCTCTTCATCCTCGATCCCGGTCGGATTCCATTCGTAGCAACCGATTTCAGGAATTGCATCTCTCTGGAAGCCTACCAGATCGTACAAAGGCACATCGGTTGTCCATATTCCAGCGTCGCGAAGCGGTGAATACTCTTGAATCATCCAGTTGCCATTATCAGGATCGGAGAAATACGGTGAGTTTGTATCTCCGGAGTTGTTTGGTGAGAGATCAATATTACCTTCACCGTAATAACCGCCCGTGATCGCGCAATGATTTATAGTCTGCAAAGGGCCGAAATACCATTCATATTCAAATACAAATGACAATGAATCTTTCCCCCATATTGCGCTATTTTGAATGATTTCATAATTATCACCGTAAGTGTTATCGCTTTTTATATGAATGTTGGTGCCACCTGATGGAGCATAATTGTCGGCGAAAGTAGAATTATAAACTCTTAATGTGTCTGAAGTAAGGAATGTATTTATTTCAGCCCAATGATAAAGTCCGCCTCCGGCTTCACCGGCAGTGTTTTTTGTTATTAAGCAATTATTTATAGTAGGGTATGAACCTTCAATATAAATTCCACCCCCATTAATTACGGCTGTATTATCAGTAATAATTGTGTTTTCAATAATTGGATAAATCGGCCCCCAGCCATTAGAGATACCGCCACCGAAATTTGCGTTGTTTTTTACTATTAAGCAATTTGATATTATTGGCGAAGAACCTTGATTGTTTATACCTCCTCCTACAGAAGATCTATTTCTTATAGATCCATCAGCATTTCCGTCCAGTATTGTAAATCCGTTTATTAGAGAAGAACTGTCTGCATCACTGAAATTATATAACACAGTATAGCAGTTGTCCCCTGTGTACCCTTCAACGCCGATATCACCAGATAAAATTGTTTCGTTGGCTCTAGGATCCCTTTGTTCTAGCAAACTCTCATATCCTGCAAATCCGCCATAAAGCTTTTTATTCTTTCGTAGTGAAAAATGTTTTTCCCTTTCTGTAGTTCCGTCATAAACATTTACCCAAACCCATCCTGTCGGTATGTACTTTCCTTCTGCAACCCATATTTCTTTAGCATCCGGATAGTCTATTCCATTTTGCAATTCATAGCCACTCAATGCACTTACCCAGGAAGAACCGTTGCCAGTACCATCAGTTTTTACATATACTATTCCGTTTGTGTCAGGCTGTATTTCTAAAAGCGGTACCGTAACAAAGTTCAATTCTTCAATCCCATAAGCATAACCGAACCTGTTCTCGCAATAAGTTCTGAAATAGTATGTAGTATCAGGAATCAAATTTGTAACTAAAATTTCGAATTCTCCGGTATCAAATGTTTCAATCAGTCTGTAAAGAGTTCCTTCAGTTTCAGGATTAAATCCGGGAATATTGCTGTACTTTACTCCCTTCGCAATAAGATCTGTACCGCCGTCATCAGTTACATTCCCTTTTATTGTTGCGTAAGTAGAACCGATTCCTTCCGCGGGAAGAGTTGACAGAGAGGGTACAAAAGCATTAGGTATCGAACTTGTTTTTTCAATCGCTCCGAGATCATTGCATATTCCCTGCGGTCGCGGTGTTAAGTAGATATCTGTATCATACGAGTTCCAAAATACACCTGAATCCATACAGGGTGATATTAACTGTAGTGACCAGTCGTTATTGTTTGGGTCTGTAAAATACGGAGAATTCGGATCACCTTCATTGTTTAGTGATAAATTGTAGTTCTCGAATCCGTCAAATCCGCCTTGAATAGCGTTAAAATTTAATTTAACATAGCTGACTGTATAATACCTGAAAATTTGATCAGAACCTTTGTTTCCCCATATTATGTTGTTTGTAACTTCATTACGACCAATGTCTATTCCCGTCATATATTCATCAGGTTCGTGTAAATATATTCCGCTTCCTTCATCTGCATAATTATTAACTATTGTGCAATTTGTTATTACTGTTGAAACACTTCTCGCATAAATTGCGCCACCTAAAGTAGCAGTATTGTTATAAAAAATGCAGTTCTCAAGAATTGAAATTGGAAAGGTATAATAGGGTGTCCATCCAGACCAGACGAAAACAGCTCCTCCATAATTATAAGCATTATTATTTCTGAAAGTACAATTTCGGATTGATACCTTCATTAAACCCATCTGGAAAATACCGCCTCCACCGAAAGTTGTACTGTCAGTGTTGCCGTCCTGAATAGTAAATCCGTCAATTATTCTTGTTGACTCTCCGGCACTTAAATACGGTTCCAAAACATGATAGCAATTATCTGTATTATCACCCTCTATTCCGATGTCGCCTGAAAGAATTGTTTCGTTTGACTTAATGTCTCTCTCTTCAATAGAATATTCAGTTCCGTTAAACCCGCCGTAAAGAGCATAGGTAAAACCAAACAGATACTCCCTTTTATTTTCAGTTTCGCCTTGCCATGGATTAGACATTGGCTTGTAAACGCCTTTTGCTATCCAGACCTGATCACCTTCTTCGACGCATCTATTGTTAGCAGTCTGAAGAGAGTCTCCCGGATAAGCATTTTCCCAAGAGGATCCATCAAAAAGGCCATTCCCATTCTGTGTAACATAGAAAACCGTTGAAAACAGGGTATTAGATATAATTAAAATTGTTAGCGTCAGTATTTGTTTCATTTTTTCTCCAAGTATTGTATCATCATTAAATATACGAAGAAAATTTTTAATTTCCGAGAAAATAATCACACGGGACAGCAGGAATACCGTCCCGTATGATCGTGCGTATTTTTACTTCGTGAGTACCATTTTTTTTGTTATGGCACTGCCGTCAACTTCAAGAGAATAATAATAAATACCTGAATTCAATTTGCTGCCGTCAAAATCTACAGAATGGTTGCCCGCATTCATAATTCCGTTTGCAAGTTCAGCTACGAGCTGTCCGTTAACATTGTAAACATTAAGTTTTACATTAGCAGTTTTCACAAGATCAAACATGATCTGCGTAACAGGATTGAAAGGGTTCGGATAGTTCTGATATAACTGTATTTCTTTTGGAAGAACACTCTCTGTTATATCGGACGGTGTTTCAATTATTTCGGATCCGCCGAGTTTTGATAGAAGGTTGCGCAAATTTGAATAGTGATTAACACCGCTGGCAGACTTAGATTCAGTATCCTTTAACAGATTAGCAAGCGTGATATTGATCTCAGCCAGTACAATTTCTTCTTCAAATGCTGCTTCCGCTTTCATTTCTTCTGCTAAAGTGATCGCGTCATCATATCTTTTACCTTTTATATGAGTAGCAACTTTCTTTCCTTTAAAAAACTTTTTATGTGTAGTAGCATCAGAATTCAGCGCTTCATCATACAGAGCAATAAGAACATTATTGTCTAGTTCTGCCTGTTCGTACAGATAAGGCAGTCTTGCCATTGCCACATAATACTCAGGCGTATCAACATATTTCTTTATAATATGCTCATACAGCTTTATAGCGGGTATCAGCTTGTCTTTTGTTTCAAGCTCAATTGCGTTAATCAGTATCCTGCTTTCTTCAGAAATGTCACTGTTGAAAGAGTTGCTTTCCTCTTCATCAGACAAAGTCCATATTGGAGTGTAGTCAATTACATACTGCGGATGTTCGAAGAAATAGTCATCTGTAACTATACTCGAACCCCAGTTATTTAATTGTGCATCTATTGTAATTATCTGATCTGGGTCTCTCAAA
>MFRH01000097.1:0-4917 GCA_001783275.1 Candidatus Margulisbacteria bacterium GWF2_35_9 | reverse complement strand
AGCAATCGAAATACCAAACGAATTCGGATTTTTAATTATATCATTATACCGCATATAAATACTTCCGGTAGGGTTTATTCCTATTTGCGCGCTCGGGAATAAAGAGCTGTTACCCAAATATGCATTTTTCTGAATAGTACAGTTCACTGCTCCGAAAGGCTGATTGTCTTCTGTATTTATCAGTTGCGGTAAAGCGTCATGGCCTGATACTACAATGCCGAAATATTTGTTATAAGTAATATCGCATTTTGAAACAACAGGTGAGCTCATCGCAAAATAAGTACCGATATTGAAATGGTTAACTATATTTCTGCTGAATGTACCGTCAGAGCTTGTAATAAAAATGCCCCAGCCGTTATCAGTACCGGTTAAAGTGTTATCGGTAATAGTATAGCCATAGCCGGGCTGCATTCCGAGAAGGTTTATTCCGTTTGTACAGCCTTCGAATACAGTGTTGGTAATATTGAATTTGTATGTCCCTGTACCATAAACACCGGTTGTGGCGTTTCTGATAATAGAATTATTTATATCTACCGAACTGCCGCCTTCGCAATTTATTCCGAGCCAATTGCCTGTAGTGCCGACATAATTAAAAGTAGCTCCATTCACTGACAGATTACCTTTATTCATTACTACGATTTCAGCACCTTCGGCAAGCTCGATCACGGCTCCTTCTTCAATTGTTAAGTTTGAGCCGTTTTCGATGATAAGCTTTGCGTTTTTTCCTAATTTTAGAGTTGTGCTCTGATGTATTACCAGATCAGTTAATTGGAGAGTCAAAGTAGATTTGTCTTCAAGAATTAAATTTGAGTTTTCAGAAAGTTCAAATGCTGATCCTACTAAAAAGCTTAGTTTAGAACCTAATAATAATCGCATTTCTGCGTTTTCAGATAAGCTAATACTGTATAATTCAGGTAGGGTATGTTCTCCCTTTACAAAAATACATTCAGGTGAGAACTCAGAGCCTGCAAATCCGTGATCAACCGCCTGTGCCCCGTAGTAATAAATACCATCCGACAAATCTTTGATCGCCCATGCGGTATTATGGTCAACATTACCTTTACGGGCAATTTTTCTGAAACCGTCAGAAATATTACTCATTGGATTTAGTACATCACCATTTTTACTTTCTGTTCCGACATAAATATTATAGGATAATCCGTTCTGAGGAGTCTCAGCATCAGTACTCTTATTCCAAAATATTCTGACATTATTATCAATCAAAGATGAATAAAGTCCCAAAGGTTTAACAGGCGAGTTGTTGACAATTCCGGTAGTTTCAGCTTTGTTGTTTCTGTTGATTTCCGAGAAATTTTCTCCTGCGTATGGTGCCGTTCCGTCATAACCGTTTAGCCAAAAATCCAAATCGCCGTCATTATCATAATCTGACCATGCAACTGACCCCATCCTCATACTGCGGAAGTTTTGTGAGAATTCGAAACCGTTGTTATTAAGATATAGGGATGTGAAATCAATCCAAGACGGATCTACAGGGCCTGTCAATATAAAATCAGAGTAACCGTTTCCATCACAATCACCGAGTGAGATTGAACCACCAGAAAGATAATTAGATCCTGTAAAAGTTGCCGTATGAACAAAATTGTCATTAGTATCATTGCGATATAGAACAGCTATACCCCATCCAATTATATCCTTACGCCCTGCAAGGAAGACATCAAGGTCGCCATCGTTATCATAATCTTCCCAAGCAGCACTTTGTGTTAAACCGGATACACCGATCAATCCGGCTTCTATGTCATTAAAATATGCACCTGCCTCATTTTTTAAAATTTTTGTAACCGGAACTGAATTAACCTCACCCGTGATGAGTAAATCAAGGCATTCGTCATTATTGTAATCTCCCCACACGACAGTGGAGTTTGAAATGGCAGGTAATTCTATACCGGTATCAGCAAAAATTCCAGAATCATTCCGAAACAATTTTGTTATCGGATCATATTTTGTGCCAGCTATTCTGTCACCCGTGACGAGAAGGTCGAGATCACCGTCGTTATCATAATCACCCCAAGCTAATGTGGAAGGTGGAGTTTGAGATCCGTCATTAAAATCACCCAAATCAGCTGTTAAAATAAAATTACCATCACCGTTGTTTCTGTAGATTCGAGTCAAACTGCCATCGTCAGGAGTCAATCCAGTAATAGCGATGTCTATGAATCCGTCGTTGTCGTAATCTCCCCAGTCGAATCTGCCATAGGTTTGAGGTAGCCCATGCGCTACATCGGTAAAATTGTCACCGCCGTCGTTTCTGTAGAGCTTCGTGATTGCTTGGTCAGCGTAGGCACCATTTTTCGATCCAGTTATTAATATATCTTGGTCTCCGTCATTGTCGTAATCGGCCCAAGCTGCACAACTTCTTTCAATAGCCGTCAATCCTGCAACTACATTTTCCGTAATGTTTTCTTGGCAAAAAATTAAACCGGTTAATAATAGAACTGTTGTTATTAAAATTTGTTTTGTCATTTCAACATCCTGATTTTATATTTTTATTTTGGTTTTGTACTTTTTTTTCATTCAAATAAATTGAAGTTATCACGAAAATCCAGAAAGATAAATATTACGGCGGTGATTTATTCCGGTAGAGTAGAGTAGAGTAGAGTAGAGTAGAGTAGAGTAGAGTAGAGTAGAGGTATATCTCTCTTAGGTACAAAAAAATTATTGTTTGTTAATAACTCAGCCATTAATATCCCGACTTTTTGCGATACAGTATTTTACATGATTACAATATACCAAGACATTAAGAGGGATGTCAACAGAAATAAATTGTTGATAAAACAAAATATATTTGACCTTGACTATATAGAGAATTTTAATTATTTTTGCTACTTCATAAAAGAACGGGCAGCGGCCTGATAACTGGCGGTTTTTTGCTTAAAAAGTGAGGGAAAAATGAAGGAAAAAATATTAGGGATGGGATTGACATTTGATGATGTGCTTTTGCTCCCTCAAAAAAGTTCGGTACGTCCAAGCGAAGCGGACACCGTCACTTGTCTGACGAAGAATATCAAACTTAACATTCCGATCATCTCTGCAGCTATGGATACAGTGTCAGAATACCAGATGGGTATTGCAATGGCCAGAGAAGGCGGAATAGCCGTGATCCATAAGAATATGACGGCTGAAGAGCAGGCCGGCGAAGTTGACAAGGTTAAAAGGTCAGAAAGCGGAATGATAACCGATCCTGTTACGATAGGACCTGAAGCTCATCTCAAAGAGGTTTTTAAGCTTATGCAGAAGTTTTCTATCTCTGGAGTACCTGTTGTAGAAGGCACTAAACTCGTCGGAATTATTACGAACAGAGATATCAGATTTGAATATAACGATGATATAAGAGTGAAAGATATTATGACAAAATGCCCTCTTGTAACGGCTAAAGAAGGCACATCTCTCGATGAAGCAAAATATATTCTTCAGAAGAACAAGATCGAAAAACTTCCCATAGTTGACAACGATTACAACCTGAAAGGAATGATAACTTTCAAAGATATCAAGAAAAAGGAAAGTTTTCCTAATGCCTGCAAAGATTCCGGAGGAAGACTGAGAGTGGCAGCAGCTATTTCCGCGAACGGAGACGACAAAAGAATAAAACTTCTCATGCAGGCGAAAGTTGATATAATCGTAATAGACAGCGCTCACGGTCATCATAAAGACATAGCTAAAGAGATTACAAGGATAAAAAATAAATATAACAGAATTGAGATCATAGCCGGCAATGTTGCTACAACAGCCGGTGCCGAAGCTCTGATCAAAGCCGGGGCGGATGCCATCAAAGTAGGTATAGGGCCGGGTTCAATATGTACAACAAGAGTAGTTGCCGGAGTCGGAGTTCCTCAGGTAACCGCGATCCAGAACGCAGCTATAGCCTGTAAAAAACACAATATTCCATTGATAGCTGACGGTGGGATAAAATATTCCGGTGATATAGCTAAAGCGATCGGAATGGGAGCAGACTGCGTAATGCTCGGTTCAATACTTGCCGGAACCGATGAAGCTCCGGGCGAAATGATCCTTTTTGAAGGCAGACAGTTCAAAACTTACAGGGGAATGGGATCTTTGGGAGCTATGAGAAAAGGCTCCGCAGACCGTTATTTTCAGGTCGGGGCAGACAAGTTCGTTCCTGAGGGGATCGAAGGTAGGATACCATACAAAGGAAGAGTCGGCAATACTATCTATCAGATGGTGGGCGGCTTAAGGCAGGCGATGGGTTACTGCGGTGTTAAGAATATTGCTGAAATGAAGGAAAAGACGCAATTTATCCAGATGACGCATGCCGGGCTGATCGAAAGCCATCCGCATGATGTGCAGATAACACGAGAAGCACCGAATTACGAGATCAGACATTAATTTATAAGAGCAGGATTAAATAAATGGCGGAATTTAAGAAAACAGCAATACCGGTTACCAGAGAGGAAGATTATCCCCAATGGTACCTTGAAGTTATAAAAGCGGCTGAACTGGCGGAGAACAGCGATGTAAGAGGCTGCATGGTTATAAAGCCGTGGGGCTATACAATTTGGGAAAATATACAGAGAGAACTTGATCAGATGTTTAAAGATACCGGACATGTGAACGCTTATTTCCCGTTGTTCATTCCTCTGGAATATCTTCAGCAGGAAGCCGATCATGTGGAAGGATTCGCTAAGGAATGCGCGGTCGTAACCCATCACAGATTAAGCGTGAACAGCGAAGGAAAACTTGTTCCGGACGGGAAACTCGAAGAACCTTTGGTAGTCAGACCGACGAGCGAAACCATAATCGGAGCATCTTACGCCAAATGGGTGAATTCTTACAGGGATCTTCCGATACTGATCAACCAATGGGCGAATGTAGTCCGCTGGGAGATGCGTACCAGACTGTTTCTCAGAACCGCCGAGTTCTTATGGCAGGAAGGGCACACTG
>MFRH01000096.1:9573-13921 GCA_001783275.1 Candidatus Margulisbacteria bacterium GWF2_35_9 | reverse complement strand
ATTAAATTTGGGCATTGCCGTCCACCCTTGATGGCCAATTGCTTGTAACTTTGCAGGAACTAAATTTGCCATATTGGTAAGAGCTTCATGGGCTGCTGAAACACCTCCAAATTTTGTATAGGTCATTACCAATAGAAAAACCATTCCAAAAAACATGATGCTACCTTGTAATGCATCGGTATACATAACCCCTTTGAGCCCACCGGCAACAACATAGGCGGCAATAATGACAGATAAGACTAGCAACGAGACTTCGAAGTTAACTTTTAACGTTTCTTCTATGAATCGTGCACCACCGATTAAAACAACTGCAGAATATAAAGGCATGGAAAAAAATATAATCAGTCCTCCTGCTTTTTGTATAAAGTCAGATTTAAATCGTTTGCCTAGCAACTCTGGAAAGGTGTGTGCATCTAAGTTCTTTCCCATTTGTCGTGTTCTTTTTCCAAAGAAAATGAAGGCGATAAAAATACCAAGTAATATATTTAAAAACGTAAGCCAAAGCAATCCCATGCCAAAAAGCCCTGCAACACCTCCAAAACCAACGATAGCTGATGTGCTGATGAAGGTTGCTCCATATGATAAGGCCATAATATAGGGATGAATCGATCTGCCCGCAACAAGATAATCATTATCTGTCTTGGTTTGTGTGAATCCAAGAAAACCCAAGTACCCAATGATTAGAAGATATAAAACTATAATGACGCTGAGTATTGTAACATTCATGAAATTTATTCTCCTCCCGTTTTTATTTTTAGTGATTAACTTTCATCGTCTTCTTTGTTCCAGTTTTTAATTCCGTACCAAATGCATAACGCGGCACTGAGTAACGTAAACAAATATGCCAAATAAATGCCCGGATCCTTTATTCCTAACATAGTTAACCTCCTTTTTCTTATTTATGAGGATAAAACCTCTTTTTCAGAAAGCATTTTAAGACCTTTTGCATGAAGGGTATCGACTACATCTTCCAGATTATCGAAGCGAAATATTAGTATTGCGTGATTGGATTTTTTTTCAACAAAGGCATACATATATTCTACGTTAATGTCTGCTTCATCCATTATGGCAAGTACGCTACAAAGACCACCAGCCTGATCGGGAACTTCAACAGCAACCACGTTTGTAATGCCAACCGTAAACTCATTTGCCTTAAGAATTTTAAGTGCGTCATCGGGTTTGTCCACAATGAGTCTAAGTATTCCGAAGTCGGAAGTTTCAGCGAGTGATAGGGCACGAAGATTTATTTTATTTTCAGTTAATACTTTTGATACATCATATAAACGTCCAGCTTTGTTTTCTATAAATACAGATATTTGTTTGATTTGCATTTTGTGGCGCTCCTATTAGATATTTCGTTTATCTATAATACGTTTCGCTTTACCTTCACTTCGTTGAATTGATTTTGGCTCAACCAGCTTTACTTTTGTGTGAATTCCCAATGATGTATGGAGGTCGTGTTCAATCTTTTTTTCTATGCTTTCTAATTTTTTTATTTCATCAGAAAAGATTGATTCGTTTATTTCCACTTGTACTTCAAGAAAGTCTAATTGATTTTTTCTTTCAACGACTAATTGGTAGTGTGGTTCAACTCCTTCAACTTTAAATAATACTTGTTCTATTTGGGAAGGGAATACGTTTACTCCACGAATGATAAGCATATCATCTGTTCGTCCAAGTAATCGGTGCATTCTTCTGGACGTACGACCGCATGGACATATGGATGTCTCAATGTATGTGATATCTCGAGTACGGTATCTGAGGATTGGAGTTCCTTCTTTTGTTAGTGTTGTAATGACGAGCTCTCCTTTTTCCCCATCTGGTAATACTTCGCCTGTTTCCGGATTAATTATTTCAGGATAAAAATGATCCTCAAAAATGTGAAGTCCATCTTGTTCAAGACATTCAGCTGCTACGCCAGGTCCGATTATTTCGGTTAATCCATAAATATCCAACGCTTTAAGATGTAGTTTTTCTTCAATTTCACTACGCATACTTTCACTCCATGGCTCTGCACCAAAGAATCCAACTTTAAGAGATGATTTTGAAAAATCAATTCCTTGCTCTTTTGCAACTTCAGCTAAATATAGACAGTATGAAGGGGTGCATGTAATTGCAGTTGTTTTAAAATCCTGCATGACAGACAGTTGTCGAATTGTATTCCCGCCTGATATTGGTATTACATTTGCTCCAATGCGCCTCGATCCGTAATGAACACCTAATCCACCGGTAAATAACCCATAGCCATAAGCATTCTGGACGGTGTCCTCCGATCCTACATCTCCCATACTAAGGGTTCTGGCCATAACTTCGGACCATAGATCAATGTCATTTATGGTGTAAGCATCGACAACTGGTTTACCAGTTGTCCCTGATGAGGTGTGAATTTCGACAATTTCTTTTTTATCTACTGCTAATAAACCAAGCGGGTATGTATCTCTCATGTCGTCTTTTGTTGTAAATGGTAATTTTCTTATATCTGATATATTCCTTATGTCAGATGGTTTAACGCCGAGAATGTCCATTTTATCTTTATAAAACGCAACATTATGATAGAGATGATTAACTAGTTTAATGAGTCGTGAAGATTGAGTGGTTTGGAGTTCTTTTTTTCCTTGGGTTTCGTCTTTTTTATTCCAGATCGTCATTTTTATTTAAGTAATTCTTTTCCTAAATTAAAAGCCAAAAGGTTTTGATCATAGGTTCCTAACGGAACTTCTTTATGCAAAGAATCATGCCATGGTTTATCATCAATGTCAATAAAACTGGAAAGGAGACCCAGCAGAACCACGTTAAAAAATTTTGAATTTCCTGTTTTCTCTTTGACCTCATTTGCATCAATAGAATAAACCGTTTGGTACTCTTTTCGAATAGCTTCTTCAACACCTTGTGGATAGATTGTATCCGGTGAGGGTTTAATCTGAGTTTTTGCATAAATTATTTTGGTATTTTTGTTTGTATATTTTAGCCAACGTAAGGTTTCCATTTCTTCTAATGATATTAAAATATCTGTTTTTCCAAATGGGATAATCGGGGAGTGAACTTCTTTTCCAAAGCGGATATGACTAAACACTGAACCGCCTCGTTGACTCATCCCATGAATTTCACTTTTTTTAATATCATATCCGTTATTCATCGCTGCTAATGAAATTATGTCACTTGCCAGAATAATTCCCTGACCACCGACTCCTACCATTAATATGTTTGTTATTTTACTCATACTGTTTCCTTGTTTTGTTTTGCTTGTTTTCGTTTTAGAATGACGCAGGGGCCTTTAATAACCATAAAACCCAATTCTTTTGTTGCAAGAAGTTTTTTTACGGTTGATTCAATAATGTCTTCTTTATAGGCATTTACAATTCGGATTTGCTGCGTTTTAACTCCAACTGATTCAGCCAGTTTTTGATAATCGATGGCATAGGTTGATTCACCGTTGATTGTCTCTCCTGATAAGGGATTTGGCTGCATGCCTGTCATGGCAGTTGTGTTGTTATCTAATACTATTATTAGTGAATGTCGTTTGTTGTAAACGGCATTGATGAGTCCGGTAATGCCTGAGTGTGCAAAGGTCGAATCGCCAATGACCGCAACTGTATTGTTCTTAAAGTTCTTTCCCTCAGCAATTTCAATTCCTTGAGATACCGTTATGCTAGCACCCATATCAATGCAGGTATCCATCGCTGAATAGGGTGGCAATACACCCAGAGTGTAGCATCCAATATCGCCGGTTACAGTTAGTTTAAGACGATTGAGCACACTAAATATTTGATGATGAGGACAACCTGGGCAAAGTTTTGGCGGACGATTGGGTATTTTAATATCAATTTCAATCGATTTTTGTTCTGGTAGATTTTTTACAGTGTTATAAATAATATCTGGGCTTAATTCTCCAAATAATGGGAATTTATCTTTACCTACAATATTAGTGATTCCTTTTGCCCTGATCTCGGTTTCGATAAATGGATCGACTTCCTCGGTGATGAATACTGTTTTCATTTCTTTGCAAAATTCCTGAATAAGATTTATGGGTAATGGATAAACCATTCCAAGTTTTAGAACAGAAACCTCGGGTAGCATTTCTTTAATATATTCATAAAGTATGCCGGAGGTGATGATTCCAACGTTAGTATTAATAATCGTTTTAATATTGATAGGAAGCGAGTTGCAGTCTTTACTGAGTTGCTCCATGCGTTTTAGAACTACTTGATGTCTAAGTCTGGCAAATGCGGGAATCATTACATATTTCATAATATTACGATTAAACCCAGCTTCTATGGGACTTTTAATTGGTTCACACAAATCCACAATTGTTTTTGAGTGAGAGATTCGTGTCAGTGTTCTGAGAAAT
>MFRH01000096.1:0-9517 GCA_001783275.1 Candidatus Margulisbacteria bacterium GWF2_35_9 | reverse complement strand
AAGCATTGGAATTTGGGATGCTCTTGCGTAATGTCGGCTGTCCTGTTCATTTTGTGATGAATGCATATCTGGGTCATCCGCAACGACGATGACAAGACCGCCTTTTATTCCGATATAGGAGGATGTAAAAAGGGGATCAGCCGCAACATTTAGCCCCACATGTTTCATGGTGACAATGGTTCGTTGGCCAGCTAGACTGGCTCCGATGCCAACCTCCAGTGCGACCTTTTCATTTACAGACCATTCGCAGCTAATATCTTTGTATTTAGAAAGGTTTTCAAGAATTTCAGTGGAAGGTGTTCCCGGATAACCAGTTCCCACTTTTGCACCCGCTTCAAAAGCACCTCTTGCGATGGCTTCATTTCCAGATAATAGTTCTTTACTTGTCATAATTTGTTATTTCTCGATTCAGTAAAATAAAGTTAACCATATATAATCAGGTTATTTCGTTTAAGTCAATGCAATGGATATGATGACTGGCTAGAACAGTCTCGATTTTTGGGTAAGCATCTGCTTCGATGACTATGCCAACCTTGCCCTGTTCTTTAATGGGAAATCCATAACAATCTTCAATATTGATATCATTTTCTGAGAATAAAGCCAGTAATTCATGCAGATTCCCTGGTCGGTCATCGATGGCAGCAATTAATATTTTCTTCTGAGAAACTGTAAAATGGTGTTCTTTTAACGCTTTATGCGCGATATCTGGTTTATCGACAATGGTTTTAATTACTCCGAATTCGCCAAGACTGGCGACAGAAATAAAATGAATATTAATATTTGCATCTGCTAATACATGGGTTACTTTTTCAAGTTTTCCGGGTTTATTCTCTAAAAAAATGGAAAGATGATCTGCCATATTATTCCTCCTCGTTACGTCGCATATCAAATACTCTGACTGCCTTTCCTTCATTGATCGGAAGGCTTTCTGGTTCAACAAGTTTAACTTTGGGTGTCACTCCGCATTCTGATTTTAAAGCTTCGATAATTTGATTTTTCAGTTGATCCAGTTTTGATAATGTTCCATTAAATATTTCTTCATGTACTTCTATGAGAACGTTAATTCGATCCATATGATTTTCTTTTAATATTTCAATCCGATAATTATTTCCGACTCCCGGGAATTGCATAACAGTTTGTTCTATCTGCATGGGGAATATGTTTACTCCATTGATGATTAACATATCATCAGATCGACCTTTTATTCGTTCAATTCGTCGATGAGTTCGCCCGCATAAACAGGGCTCGTTGATAATTCGGGTCAGGTCTCGTGTGCGGTATCGGATCAGCGGCATAGCAGAACGTTTAAGCGTTGTGAGTACCAGTTCTCCTTCTTCTCCGTCAGGTAGAATTTGCCCTGTTTTTGGGTCGATGATTTCGACATAAAAATGATCCTCCCAAATATGCATGCCATTTTGCTGAGGACATTCAAAAGCAACGCCTGGACCACACATTTCTGACAAACCGTAAGAATTGTATGCTTTTATTCCGTATAGGTTTTCAATTTGTACTCTTAATGCGTTTGTGTGGGGTTCAGCACCGATAAAGGCGGTTTTAAGACGAGTATCTTTTTTGGGATCTAAGCTCAGTTCTTGGAACGACGAATATAAATGGATGGCATAACTTGGAAGGATGTGAACTGCTGTTGTAGAAAATTGTTGCATAAACCAGATTTGCCGCTTGCTATTGCCTGGTCCTACCGGGATTGTCAGCATTCCAAGCTTTTCGGCACCGTAATGAAAACCTAGTCCGCCGGTAAATAATCCATATCCCATAGTATTTTGAAAAACATCGTGTTTACGGACACCTGTCATATACATGCATCTTGCAACTAAGTCTGCCCATAATTCGATATCTTCTTTGGTATGAAAAACAACAGTTGGATTTCCGGTGGTACCGGAGGAGGAATGAAGTCTGACAGACTCAGTTAAATCTTCAGCCAGTAATCCATAGGGAAAGTGATCTCTTAAATCTTGCTTGGAAGTGAAGGGTAGTGATTCGATATCTTTTAATGTGGATATTTTAGTTTTTTTGAGTATTTTTTTATAGTAATCAGATTTTTTTGCTTTTTCAATTGTGTGGTGTAGCTTTATTAACTGGAGTTTCTTTAAATCGGATGATGAAATTGTTTCAATCTCTTTTTCCCAAAACATAAATGATTCTCCTAAAATGAATTCTAAAACAATTCTAAAAGGTATTTCTTAAATAATCAAATAATAATAAAGGTTTTAATCTATTAGGAATCAACGGATCATTCAAATTTATTGATTTCAGTTTAGTTATTAGGTATAGTATAGTTGTTTCGATATTTATCAAAAGAGGAGAATTATGAGCGACAATATAGATGATTTAATCAGTCAACGCAATGATGCCAGAGAAAGAGAGCTGGATGATCTTCTAAATTCACCTTCCGAGAACTCAGTAGAATCAATGACGAGTATGAATGAATCTATGACGATTGAAAAAAAAGATGTTATTTTAATTGTTGATGATGATGCCTCACAGTTGATGTCTATTAAGAAACTTCTTTCCAATTCATATGAGTTGTTAACCTGTGATCGAGGATTAAAAGCAATAGAAGTGTATAAAGAAAATCAGTATCGAATCATGTCAATTTTGCTAGACATTCGACTGCCAGATATTGAGGGCTTTGAAGTGTTTAAACGAATTAAGGATATTAACAGTAATATTCCGATCATATTCATTACGGGTTATCAATCAACTTATGGCGATGGATTTGAAGTTTATAAAGAATATCGGCCTCATGGGTATATTGTTAAAAATCATGAAAATGAAATGAATATGATTCGCGATACGCTTCGTAATGCTGTTGATAGCTATCGGCATATTTTAGAGGTTGAAAAAGCAAAACAGATAACAGATCGAAACAAGATGATGGCTGGTTTAATGCATGATTTAAAAAACCTGTTTACCCCTGTTGTTATGTTCCCGGATCTGATTATTCGATTTTTTGATTTAAATAAGAATGAACAGGCAATGGATATGCTACAAGACCTTCGCAAATCGATTCAGTTTTTTGCAGCGAATCAACAAGTTTTGTTTAATTACACCAAGGGGGAAAATATTAAACCGAATCTGACAACCAGTAATTTATCTAATCTGATTAATGAATTTTTAGATCTAACAAAGATGCAGTTTGAAGATGTTGTCGAGATTAAACGTGAGTTTCAATATAATGGGGACATTACAATTGATAAAGAAATTTTAACTTGTCAGGTGTTTCTCAATATCTTAAAAAATTCAAAAGAAGCCTTTCCAGACGGTTGTGGGGCAGTGAGTATTGGAACTTATAGTTTTGACCAATACAAACATAGTTTTGGCGATTTTGCTAAGTTTCATGACAAAAAAGATAATGATATTGTGATCGTCATTAGTGATAATGGTCCAGGGATTCCTAAAGAAATAGAAGGCAAGTTATTCGATGCCTATGTGACATATGGCAAAACTAATGGAACCGGACTTGGGACATGGATGGTCGTCAATGGAGTTAAAGACTTGTTTGGTGGCGATATTTATCTTGATAATCAGATTGGACGTGGTGTGTCCTATCACCTTTATTTCCCTCAGTAAATTAGAGAGAATTAGATAATATTGCCGTCTTTTAGTTGAATAACTCTGTTTGCATATTTCGCACTAGTTTCACTATGAGTAACCATAATGATTGTTTTCCCTTCTTTATTAAGTTGGCCAAAGAGCTCAAGTATGTTTTTACTTGTCTCTGAATCCAGATTACCAGTGGGTTCGTCAGCGATTATGATTTTTGGATCATTGATTAAGGATCTAGCGATAGCGACTCTTTGTTGTTGTCCACCCGATAATTCGTTTGGTTTATGATTCTTACGGTTTATAAGTCCGACTTTTTCTAATACAAGATCTGCATAAGAACGGGCTGTGTTTTTTGATATGCCTTTTAGCAATAGTGGCATTTGAACATTATTTGAAACGCTTAGTTTTGGTAAAAGGTTGAAGTTTTGAAACACAAATCCGACTTTCTGTCTTCTAAAACGAGCAGCTTCCGGTTCTGTCAATTTACTGATATCTGAATCCTCAAATAAAAAAGTTCCTGCTGTCGGTTTATCTAAGATGCCAAGTATGTTTAATAATGTGGATTTTCCTGATCCAGACTCTCCCATTATTGCTATAAAATCGCCTTCGTGTATATGTAGATTAATGGCGTTTAGTGCAACTACATTCGTATTTTTTAGGAAATAGGTTTTATTTAGTTTTTGTAAATTAATCATAGCGAAGGGTATCAATAGGGTTAAGTTTTGATGCACGATAAGCAGGAATGAATCCGAATATGATGCCAATAAGAAGGGATAATACAAATGAAAAAAATACGGAAAGAATAGATACTGAAAATGCTAAATCCAAAATTAGGCTGATGCTGAAAGGTATTAGGATTCCTATCAGTACTCCGAAACATCCACCAATAAGACCAATTATCATGGACTCAATTAAAAACTGTTTTAAAATAACTTTATTTTCTGCTCCGATTGCCTTCAGTATCCCAATCTCTTTTGTTCGATCTTTGATGGAGAGTGTCATGATGTTACTGATGCCTGTGCCTCCCACAAAAAATGAAATACCTGATGCTATTAATACAATAATTTTTAAATTTGCAATAATTTTGTAAATGGTTCTTAAGAAACTTTTCATATAATCAGCTTCAAAGGATTTATTAAAGTCGTTATGTCTTAATAATACTTGATTCGCAATAAATACACTCTGCTCAATGGTATAGATGTCTTTTACATTTAATTGTAAGTTCGAGACGTATTGAATCTTGGGTATATATTCGTATATAGGTAAGTATATAGTGGGTGTGTTTTCTTTATCTGGCGAGAGACTTTTTACCATTCCAATGATTTTATAGTTCTTGCCTCCAATATTAATGAAATTTCCAATGTAATTTTGATGTTTCATATACAAGGGAATTAGATCGTGATTTTCAATGATACAAACAGGTTGTTTTATTTCAAAATCGAAGTCTCGAAACATAAGCCCATTCAATAGTTTTATGTTGTTTACTTTAAAGTAATCAGAGTCAGTATACATAACAGTAAAATCAATAACTTTACCATTTATCAATAACTTTTCAGTTTTTGACGCAGAGTAGGTTATTCCATCGAAAAAAGGAGTTAAAGCATTTTTAATAATTTGTACCTTTTCAATGGGTAACACCATACTGATAGCACTTTTCCTTTCCATTCTAGCCTCATCCTGGTAGGGTTGGATAATTACTTTTTTTGCACCGAATTTTGAGAATTCATTTATTATTAGAGGATATGCACTACTACCGAAAGTTAATATTATAATACAGGCAGATATGGAGATAACCATACTAAAAATAACTAGAAATGTTTTAAACTTATTGTTTTGAAGATTTGACAATGCCATGATAAATATTTGTGAGAATGTCATTAATTAATGTCCTCATAAAATGAAATTAGTTCCTTATAATTTTTAATCAGGATTACTTTGTCGGATTGTTCTATACCGGACAAGATTTCGATGTTCTCATCATTGTATATACCAGTTTTAACGATTTTTTTGTTGATGGTATTATTCTGTATCAGGTATACAAATTTTTTACCGTTTGTTTGCCATATGGCATTTAAAGGAAGTGTCGGTATGGAGTGTTTAGTTTGTATAATTATATTTCCATTGATACTACTTCCCAGTGTTATGTCGCTTTGGTTATGGCTTATGTAGGGACATTTTAAAAACAGTATTCCTTTCATGTCAGTATTATCGATCATTTGCGATATTGAAAATATTTTGCTTTGTATGTATGTCTCGGTGGTTGTGTTATTTTTTAATTCAACTGGTTGTCCTTCATATATTAAAGATGCATGTTGCTCATCAACTGCCATTTTTGCGGTCAACACATCCATGTTCGCAATAATAAATAATTTTGTGCCTGCAACAATATCCGATCCATTGTCTTCAATAATCTGTATAATTTCCCCTTCAAAAGGTGCCTGAATTATTAGATCATTTTTATCTGTTAATGCGTACTCGTAACTTTTTTCCGTATGTTGCAATTCATATTTTGATTTTTGGTAGAGTGTTTGTAGTCGGATATATTCTTCGGTTGTAATTGATTTCAATTTGTATAAGGTTGATCCGTTTGTTAAGTTTCGTTTTGCATCTTCAACATTTAGTTTTGCAAGTTGCAGATTGTTTTCATTAAGCAGTACATCATCTAATATTTTTGGATTATGAATTTTAGCCAGCACCTGTCCTTTTTTAATAAAAGTACCTTCCTTAAGTTCATTATGCTGGAGAGTTCCGCTTATTTTGCTTCGAATAGTGATAAGATTTTCAGATTCAATAATACCGGACACCTGAATGGACTGAGTTATGGTTCTAAATTCTATCGATACGGCGTGGTAGTTCATGTTTTTTTTCCCCGGACTTTGCTTAAAGGCCATTAACAATCCTATCATGGCAACAAGAATTAGATAAAATAATAACTGTAAGAATTTCTTAAGATGTAGGTTCATTATTTATTCCTCCCTTAATTGTGTTTGTTTTTAATTCGTTTTTTAAACAATAATCGATTCCGTTTAATTCCATCATAAATCTGAAGTAGATTATAAATTGATTGGCTTTTTGTTCTTCCATTTCAATTAATGACGATTTCAATTGATTCTGATCTTCTATCAAGTCTCTAAGTAGTATACTTCCTGCTTTATATTGTATTTGCCTAATGCGTATATTCTTTTCCTGCAGGTTGATGCTTCTTAGTAAGATTTGAATATTTTTCTGAGTTTCCAGATAAGATTGATATAAATCAGCGATGTATAGAGAGTAGTCCAGCTTTTGTTTAATTTTTTTACTGATTAGCAATCCTTTTTCTATGTCCAGTTTATGTCTGGTGTGTTCGATCTCTTTCTGGTTAGCAATAGGGATATTAATTGCCAGAGTATACAGGTAGTTTCGGTTGTTATGATTATCAATAATTGAATCAGATGTATCAGCGTCGTTGTTCCATGAATGTTGGCTGCTAGCTGTAAATTTTGGCCCATAATCTGCTGCAATTTTTGCAATTGCTCTTTTGTTTATATTTAACTGTATATCGATAAGCTTTACATCAATTGAATAATTAGAGCTTATTATTTGATTGATAATAGATTTTGTTATTGCAGAAGATTGAATGTCAGGACTTTTTAATGTGAGATTTGTATTGAGTGATTCTCCAATTAGAATGTTAAAAGACTGCTCTTTTTCCAACACTTGACGTTTTAATGTGGATAATTTACTTTCGCTTTGTAATACCTCAATGGTAATTTGATCGTAATCTAATGCAGTTTTTTTCCCAAACTGCATTAGATTATGAACATCAGTCGCTAGTTCTTTTTTTAATTCATATTGAATCTGTTCCTGTTCCAGTTTCTTCTGGATTAGATACAGACTTAAATACTTGTTTATTGTATCCAGCACAACGGATTCCATTGTCTTAATTTGGTTTAACTCATATGCCTTGATATTGTTTAGATAACTTTCATCTTCAGTTGATTGATAGTATATGGCATCCGGAAATAATGGTTGAGTGAGACTTGTTTCAATCGTTGTATAAAGGTTATAGGGTTTTCGGTTTACGATTTCTTTATTTCGAGTGTAAGTTAAACCAATACTAGAATAAAACGTGCTACCAAATATAAAAGCTGTTTGCCATGATCCGTTGAGATTTGCGTTGGAGTTATAGTCGTAGCTATCGATATAGTTATTGGACATATCTAGTTGAGAATTTTCGATTAACTTTCTTTTAATATCAAAATTAAATTTCCATTCTTTGCTGTCTTTGTATAATTCATGATCCAACTCAGATTGGGTTTTATTAACATGTGTTTCATAATATAACCCATATTTATTGGCCAATGCTTTTTCAATGGCAGTGGGTAGTTCAATAACAGTTGCTCCAATAGAAAGAGAGCAGAAGATCAGACTCAGATTTATAAATACTTGTTTTTTCAACGTTTGCTCCTTAAAACATAAATGAAAGACCATAGGCAAACTCTTTAAGATCATGATCATAAGAAAATTTGAATGGGATAATAGGACTATTAAAAAACCCAACATCAAAATAAATGTAGGATATGTTTATTAGCAGTTCAGCGGATGTATAGTATTCTTGAGATAGGGTATAACGAATGTTATCAATGGCAATATCATCGTTTAGTATAGAAAAGTAAAGAGGGATTGAAAGTTCATGATTTAAATATAATGTTGATACACTTGAGTTTGAATTTGAATACTCCCCTTTAATGTTAAAAAACTGACTAACAAATAGATTTTTTATCAGGGTAATAGAGAAAATGTAAGGTGTATTATTATTGTGTCGGAGTGCTACCGGAATAAAAGATACATAAAAAGCATCGTCATATCCATTATATTCAAAACACAGACCAGTTCCTGAAATGTTTGAAGAGGCTGTTCCTTCACTTTTGTATTTGATTCCTAGTTTGGCCACCGGGTTGTTTGTTAGAAAATAGGTGGTAGCGAAAGTATAATCAAGTTGGTCAGGGTTATTCGTTAGTCTCAATGACATAGGTATCAATCCGGGAAAAAAATCATAGAAAATACCAAGGTCATAATAGCTGCTGTTAAAATTTTTGTTAAGACTGATGTCATGTTGTTTTGCTAATTCTATGTATTGGATGCCTTGATCCATTACATAAATGGGTACATATTTTTCATGTTTTAAATATAGGAAGTAATCGTTGTAGTCTTTATCTATTTGATAGGAGAAAATACTTCCTTTTGTATCCATGAGTTGTTGATAGTAACTGATGTAGTTAAGTCCGGGAAATCCGCCTAGGGTGATATATTGATCTCTTTTTCCAAAAGATAAGCCAGACGGATGTTTTTCTTGCATTGATAAAGCTATCGGATTTAGATAGTATTTAAATATATAGGGCATGGAATATGATAAAAAATAACTGTTGTTTGGAAATCCGGCTAAGTTGAATATACTTGTTTCAATATTTTTTATCTCTGATGCGTTATTTAATTCTTCTTTTTCCATAATTTTATTTTGGGGATCAATTTGAATGCTTTTTATTTTTTCTGCAGAAGTCAGGTTTAGTTGAGTTTCAATAGTATTATTACTGATCGTGATGATTTCCTTTTTATTATTCTCGTAGCATATTTCAACATCCATGGGAACTGTAATACCTTCTTTGCTTATGATCTCTATTTTATTCTGATAGCCATATTTCACCGGTTTGCTTTCCCAGTTTCCAAGTGCGTAATCACAAACAGCTGTTGTTGTGAGCCATTGCTTAAAAAAATGTTTTAAATTTTGGTTGCAAACACTTTCTGCAACGGCGATGAAATCGTTAATTGATGCATTTTTCATGTAGTATTGTTTCAGATAGGATTGCATGGTTTTGTAAAAATAATCATCACCTACTAGGTTATGAAACATTTTTACTACTAAAGGACCTTTACTATACACAGTGTTAAAATAGTCTGAAATATCGTAGTA
>MFRH01000095.1:16667-16963 GCA_001783275.1 Candidatus Margulisbacteria bacterium GWF2_35_9 | reverse complement strand
TCTAACTAGTTGAGCTCCTCTATTAGGATATAATTCAATATTATGTATTACTGAACCAACAGGTATATCTTTTAATTTCAAACAATTTCCTACTTTTATTTCAATGCCTTCACCAGAAACAACAATCTCCCCTACAGTTAATCCTACAGGCGCAATAATATATCGTTTTTCACCATCAATATAATTTAGTAGTGCAATTCTTGCAGTTCTATTTGGATCATATTCAATAGACGCAACTCTTGCTTTAATTCCATCTTTATCTCTTTTAAAATCTACTAATCTATAAAACTTTTTAT
>MFRH01000095.1:7138-16653 GCA_001783275.1 Candidatus Margulisbacteria bacterium GWF2_35_9 | reverse complement strand
TAACAGTTATAATACCTTGATTATTTCGTCCTGATTGATTGTTCTTTTTTACTAATAATGATTTTTCAGGACTTGAAGTTGTTATTTCTGAGAAATCAGAAATAATCATGTTTCTTGTACCGTTTGTCATTCCTTTTATTTTTCTTGTAGCCATTTCGTTCCCTTTATTATACTAATTTTTCAAAATTTTCAAGCTTATTGCCTTCTTGCAATGTAACCATTGCCTTTTTCCACTCACTTGTTTGGCCCATATGTTTTCCCATACGTTTCTTTTTGCTTCTTACATTTAATGTATTTACATCTTTTACTTTTACACTAAAAAGAGATTCTACTGCTTTTCTTATCTCAATTTTATTAGCACTTTTTATAACTTTAAATACATAACGGTTGTCAGCTCCTAATATGGAACTCTTTTCTGTAATAATTGGTTTTATAATAATTTGCTTATCCATTTTTATATGTCTCCTCTAATTGTTGAAGGGATTCTTCTTCAATTATAATGGTTTGAGCGTTCAATATATCATGAATATTTAATCCGAACACACTATTTATTTTCAATTTATTTATATTTCCTAATAATTGTTCTCTTGCATTCATTTCTTTAGAAACATATAGTATCTTTTGTCCACTAATAGCTAATTCATTTAATATCCCAACAAAATCCTTAACCTTTTTAATGGAATTCTGATACTCATTACAATCTTGAAACACATATGTTTGATCCACTTTACTTGTTAGTGAAGCAAATAATGCTTTTCTTTTTACCTTTTTATTAATTTTTATCTTTCTTTTAATATTTTGTGGTCCAAATGTAACTCCACCACCACGCCATAGGGGGGAAGAATTTGTACCTGCTCGTGCTCGGCCATTTCCTTTTTGTTTAAAAGGCTTTGCTCCACCACCTGATACTTCAGATCGTCCTTTAGCACTCGCAGTTTTACTCATTTTATTTAAAAGCATTGTTTTAAGAACAAAATGAATTAAACTATCATTTTTTTCAGCTTTAAAAATTTGATCGGCTGCCTTTACTTCTCCAATTTTTTTATCTTTAATACTGTATGCTTTAATTTTTGCCATTACTTGTTCCTATTCTTAGTTATATATTTTAACAATACCTTTGTTCGCACCAGGAACTCCACCTTGTACTAACAACAAACCTTTTTCTGCTATTACTCTAATTACTTTAAGGTTTTTGGTTGTTATTTGCTCAGCGCCAAACTGTCCAGGCATTTTCTGACCTCTCCATACTTTTCCTTGACCAGTTCCAGCTCCTATTGACCCTTGTCGTCTATGACTTTTTGAACCATGTGAAATTGGACTAATTCGAAAATTATGTCTTTTAACAGTTCCTGTAAATCCTCTACCTTTACTAATTCCTGTAACTGATACTTTTTCTTTTTCCTCAAAGATACTAACGGTTAAAGCATCTCCAACATTATATTTAGAATCATCCTTTAATCTAACTTCAGCACTCTTTTTAAAATATTTATCTTTCATCTGACCCATTTCAGCTTTATTCATTTTAGACTCCTTAACTTCTCTGTAGCCTAACTTCAATGAATTATAGCCATCTGTCTTTTTATCTTTCTTTTGTATAACAACATTTTCACATGCTTCTAAAACTGTAACAGGTATTGCTTCTCCTGTTTCAGTGAAAATTTTTGTCATACCTATCTTCTTAGCAAATAGTCCTTTATTTAATTCTTTCATTGTTAAATACCTTTTCTTTTTTAGGTTAATTTATCCTAATTTTATTTCTATGTCCACTCCTGCAGGTAAATCTAACTGCATTAGTGCATCAATTGTTGACGCAGGTGGATTTACAATATCAATAATTCTCTTATGAGTTCTTATTTCAAAATGTTCTCCACCTCTTTTATGAACATGTGGTGACTTTACAACACACCAAACACTTTTAGCGGTTGGTAATGGGACAGGCCCGATAACCTTTGCACCAGATCTCTGAGCTGTTCCGACTATTTTTTCACTTGATTGATCCAATACTCGATAATCATATGCCTTTAGCTTGATCCGAACCTTTTGGGCAACCTTCTGTTTCTGCGTTGTTACTTGAGATTTCTTAGTACTCATTTCATTCTCTCTTTCTATCTTTTTATTCGATAATTTCAGTCACAACACCAGAGCCAACTGTTCTACCACCCTCACGAATAGCGAACCTTAAACCCTTTTCAATTGCAATTGGGATAATTAATTCTATTACCATATTAATGTTATCTCCTGGCATTACCATTTCTACATTATCAGGTAGTTGAATCGAACCAGTTACGTCAGTAGTTCTCATATAAAATTGTGGTCTATACCCTTTAAAGAATGGAGTGTGTCGACCACCTTCTTCTTTCTTTAATACATAAACTTCAGCTTTAACTTTAGTATGAGGGTTAATTGTACCTTTTTTAGCAATTACTTGTCCTCTCTCGATATCTTTTTTATCGATACCACGAAGAAGTAGACCAACATTATCACCAGCTAGTCCTTCGTCTAATGTTTTTCTAAACATTTCAACTCCAGTAACAACAACACTTTTTGGCTTTTCGGTGTATCCAACAAGCTCAACTTCATCACCAGTATGTACTTGACCTCTTTCAATTCTACCGGTAGCAACAGTTCCTCTTCCAGTAATTGAAAACACATCCTCAACAGGCATTAAAAATGGTTTATCTAATATTCTTTCAGGTGTTGGTATGTATGAATCTACTTTTTCAAGTAATTCAAGAATTGACTTCACATTTGGATCATCAGGAACATCTAGATTTTCAAGTGCCTTCATTGCTGATCCTTTAACTATCGGGATATCATCTCCTGGAAAATCATATTTGCTTAGTAACTCTCTTATTTCCATTTCAACTAAGTCAATCAACTCAGGATCATCTACTTGATCTGTTTTGTTCATATATACAACAATATATGGAACATTTACCTGTCTGCATAATAATATGTGTTCTCTTGTTTGAGGCATAGGACCATCAGCTGCTGATACTACTAATATAGCACCATCCATCTGAGCTGCACCTGTAATCATGTTTTTTACATAATCCGCGTGTCCTGGACAATCGACGTGCGCATAGTGTCTATTTTTTGTTTCGTATTCTACGTGGGCGGTATTAATTGTAATACCTCTTGCCTTTTCTTCAGGTGCGCTATCAATTTGATCATAATCAATTTTTTTCGCCATACCTGTCTTTGCTAATACTGTTGTTATTGCTGCAGTTAATGTAGTCTTTCCATGATCCACGTGACCTACCGTTCCTACATTCACATGTGGCTTATTTCTTTTAAATTTTTCTCGTGCCATAATTTTATCCTCCTTTTATTAAATAACCTATTTTGCTTTTGAAACCACTGCTTCAGCATGACTCTTTGGCATTTCATCATAATGAGCAAATTGCATCGTATAGTCGCCCCTACCCTGAGTCTTACTTCTTAAATCAGTTGAATATCCAAACATCTCAGATAAAGGAACTTTGCATTTAACTTTTTGAGTTTGCCCCATTGGCTCCATGCCTTCAATTCTTCCTCTTCGAGAGTTCAAATCTCCAATAACATCTCCCATATAGTCCTCTGGACACACAACTTCTACATCCATTATAGGTTCTAATAATATGGGACTTGCTTTCGATACACCTTCTTTTAACGCCATTGATCCAGCAATTTTAAACGCCATTTCTGATGAATCAACTTCATGGTATGTACCATCATATAATGTAACTTTCAAATCCACCATTGGATATCCTGCTAACACACCATTATTTAATGATTCACGCACACCTTTTTCAACAGCTGGGATATACTCTCTTGGTATAGTTCCACCTTTAACATTATTACAAAATTCAAATCCTTTTCCAGCCTCAAGAGGCTCTACTGTAATATATACATGACCATACTGACCACGTCCACCGGACTGTCTTATAAACTTACTTTCTTGATTAACAGTTGCTCTAATTGTTTCTCTATAAGCAACTTGTGGCTTACCAACATTTGCTTCAACCTTAAATTCTCTTAATAATCTGTCTACAATAATTTCTAAATGCAATTCACCCATACCCGCAATAATAGTCTGGTTAGTTTCATGATCAACATGTACTTTAAAAGTAGGATCTTCCTCAGCTAATTTTGCTAGTGCAGCAGATAGTTTTTCTTGATCTTGCTTAGTCTTCGGCTCAATAGCAACTTGGATAACAGGTTCAGGAAAAACCATTGATTCTAATATAATCTGTGCACTTCCATCACATAATGTATTCCCAGTCGTTGTTGATTTCAACCCAACTGCAGCAACAATAGCGCCAGTACCTGCTTCTTCAATCTCTTCTCGTGTATTCGCATGCATTTGAATTAGTCTTCCAATACGTTCTTTAATATCTTTTGTACTATTCATAACATACGATCCAGATTTCAAAAGGCCAGAATAGACTCTGAAATAAGTTAACTTTCCAACAAATGGATCTGTCATAATCTTAAATGCTAATGCTGAGAATTTTTCTTCATCACTTGGCTTTCTTGTTAACTCATCACCACTTTTAGGATCAATTCCAATTACGGAAGGTACATCAACAGGCGATGGCAAGTAGTTTAATACTGAATCCAACAAAAATTGAACACCTTTATTTTTAAATGCAGTACCACATATACAAGGAACTAATTGTCCACTTATTGCACCGATTCTTATTCCTTTTACAATCTCTTCATCAGTTAATGGTTCACCTTGAACATATTTTTCCATAAGCTTTTCATCATACTCAGCTGCAGCTTCTACAGCTTGTTCCCTATACTTCTTAGCATCTTCAAGATATTCTGCAGGAATAGCTATTTCTTTATATGAAACGCCTTGATCATCTCCATCCCACTGATAAGCTTTCAAAGTCACAACATCAATAAGTCCATTAAATTTTTCTTCCTTACCAATTGGTACTTGAAGCACAACAGCAGTTGCATTAAGCTTAACTTTTATCTCATTCACTACTCTGAAAAAATCTGCCCCAATTCTATCCATTTTATTAACAAACACTACCCTTGGAACTTTATATTTTGTTGTTTGTCTCCAAACTGTTTCTGATTGTGGTTGTACTCCACCAACTGCACAGAATACAGCGACAACTCCATCTAATACTCTGAGTGATCTTTCAACTTCAACAGTAAAATCTACGTGCCCAGGAGTATCAATAATATTAATTTGATGTTTTTTCCATTCACAAGTTGTAGCTGCCGAAGTGATTGTAATACCTCGCTCCTGTTCTTGAACCATCCAATCCATAACAGCAGCACCATCATGAACCTCACCTATTTTATAGCTTTTACCCGTATAAAATAATATACGCTCAGTAACAGTTGTCTTTCCTGCGTCTATATGCGCAGCAATACCAATATTTCTTATTTTATCTAACGAAAATTTACGTACCACGATTATCTCCTACCACCTAAAGTGTGCAAAAGCTTTATTTGCTTCGGCCATTCGATGCATATCATCTTTTTTCTTAACTGATGCACCGACCATCCCTGAAGCATCTAGTAACTCTTTTGCTAATTTTTCTTCCATTGATTTTCCAGCTCTTTCCCTTGAGTATTGAACTAACCATCTCATAGCCAAAGAAAGACTGCGTTTCTTTCTAACTTCCATTGGAACTTGATATGTTGCTCCACCTACACGTCTACTTTTTACTTCCATAGCTGGCGAAGTGTTTTTTATAGCATCATTAAATACCTTAAATGCATCCTCTTCTTTTTTCATATCAGATATCATTTCCAAAGCACCATAAAAAATAGTTTCAGCTGTTGAACGCTTACCATCCAACATTAATCTATTAATAAACTTCGTTGCTATAATGCTATTAAATTTAACATCAACACTTTTCTTTCTCTCAACGCTTCTTCTTCTTCTAGACATCGCTACTCCCTATTTACTTGCTTTTTTAATTCGCTTAGCACCATATAAAGATCGACTTTGTTTACGATTATCGACCCCAAGAGTGTCTAATGTACCGCGCAATATATGATAACGTACTCCGGGCAAATCTTTTACTCGGCCACCCCTAACTAATACAACAGAGTGTTCCTGTAGATTATGTCCTTCTCCAGGAATATAAGCGGTAACCTCATATCCATTTGTTAACCTAATTCTTGCGACTTTTCTTAATGCAGAATTTGGCTTCTTTGGTGTTGTTGTATAAACTCTGACACACACACCTCTTTTTTGTGGGCATGCAGCCAATGCAGGAACATTATTCTTAACGTTCTTTTTCTTTCTACCTTTTCTAACTAATTGATTAATCGTTGGCACTATTTTCTCCTCTTTTTTTTGACAACGCTTGGTATTCTATTATACTCACCAAGCCTTGTCAACAAATAATTACGCTTTAAATTTCAATTTCTTTTTCTTCCAAAGCCTCTTGTTGAACCTGTGGAATTAATTCGATTGGAATTTGCGAATAATACCCTGTTCCAGCAGGTATTATTTTACCAATAATAACGTTTTCTTTTAATCCATACATCTCATCTATTTTACCCTTAATTGAGGCTTCTGTTAGAACTTTTGCGGTTTCCTGAAATGATGCTGCAGAAATAAATGACTCTGTATTCAAAGATGCCTTCGTTATTCCAAGTAGCAATCGTTCTCCAACACTTGGTTCTTTTCTTTCAAGAATAAGTCTTTCGTTCTCTTTTGTAAATTCTACAATATCAATATATTCACCAGGCAGGAATTTACTGTCACCCATTTCTACAATTTTGATCTTTTTAGTCATCTGACGTAAAATTACCTCAACATGCTTGTCATTAATCGTTACACCCTGTCCTCGATATACTTTCTGAACTTCTTCTAACAAGAACTCTTGTACAGCTTGGACTCCAAGAATCAACAAAATATCATGAGGGGATAAAACTCCTTCAGTAATCATTGTACCTTTATTAATTTGATCTCCATTATGGATTATGATTCTACTATCAACCGGTATCTTATACTCTTTCTTTCCATTAGCGTTATAAATACCTACAACTCGTAATCCATCTTTTGTTATAATTTCAACAGTTCCATTAATTTCTGATATTATTGCTTTATTTTTAGATACTCTTGACTCAAATAATGCCTCAATTTTTGGTAAACCAGCAACAATATCTCGTGCCTTAGCACCTAAGTTTATCTTTGTTTCTTTTTTAATGATCTGTCGACTTTTAACTTTATCACCATTTTTAACAAAGATGATTGCCCCCTTTGACAAGTGATAAATATTGGCTTGAATAACAACAATCTCTGTTTCACTTATACTCGAAACAATACCAGCTATTTTGACATCTTGTTTTTTCGTTACTTCATCTCCATTCTTTAAAAACTGGCCTTCTTTAACAATCGCTTTTTCACCCTTTGATAATGAATACTTATGAGCATTCTTCTTATTTGATATTAAAAGGTCACCTGCTTCACTTACTACAAGATTCAACAATTTCCCATCAACTATATTTTCGATAGTCTTTAATTCTTGAGTAAATGCAACATCACCATCAATACCTGAAATCAAATATTCACTTGTCGGGTCATCACTGAATATAACATCATTTTTCTCAACTTTACTAGCATCTTTTACTGTTACCTCAGATCCGATTGACACGCTGTATTCATATTCTTTTCCACTTTCGTTTACAACCTTTATTACACCATCACTCGAAACTACCCATACTTTTAAGCCATATTCATTACGAATTTCTTCAATAACAAGATCTTTGTCGAATTTTATCTTTCCACTTTCTTCAGCTCTTATTTCAACCTTAATTGATCTAGATAAGTCAACTCCACCAGTATGGAAAGTTCTCATTGTTAACTGCGTACCTGGTTCTCCAATTGACTGAGCAGCTATAATACCTACAGCCTCACCAAGATCAATTAAATGATTGGAACTTAAATCTCTTCCATAACACTTTTGGCATATGCCTCTCTTCGCCTGACATGTAATAACAGAGCGAACTTGTACTTGTTCAATATTCAATTCATCAATTCTTGAAGCTTGTTCTTCAGAAATCTCATCATCAATATCAACAATTACTTTTTTAGTTTCTGGATCAATAATTTGTTCAAGAGATACTCTTCCTGTTAATCGTTCATGTAGAGAAATGACTGTTCCATATCCTTCTTTAATAGCAGTAACTCTTACACCTTTTGTAGTATTACAATCTGTTTCTGTAATCATAATATCTTGGCCAACATCGACTAATCTTCGTGTTAAGTACCCAGAGTCTGCTGTTCGTAGAGCTGTGTCAACAAGTCCCTTTCTTGCTCCATATGTTGATATAAAATATTCCGTTGAATTTAATCCTTCTCGGAAGTTTGTTGTAATTGGAATATCGACAGTATTTCCTGTTGCGTCAGCCATTAAACCTCGCATACCAGCTAACTGTTTTACTTGGTCCATACTACCTCTCGCACCAGAGTTTGCCATCATAAATACGTTGTTTAATTCGTCAAATTGCTCTTTCATTGCTTCTGTAACTTTTTCACCAGTTGAACGCCATACTTCTAATCCTCTTAATCTTTTCTCTGGAGCAGAAATAATTCCTCGTTCGCAAAGTTTATTAATTTGGTCCACTTCAGCATATGCCTTTTCAAGGATTTCCTTCTTTTCCTTTGGAACGCATAAATCCTCAATTGAAATTGAAATTCCGGCTCTGGTTGCATATTTAAATCCAATATTTTTTATTTCATCAGCTAAATTTGCAGTTACAACATTTCCATACATATTAAACCAATTATAAACTAATTGAGATAACTGCTTTTTACCAAGAGGTTCATTAATAAATTCCTGTGGAGGTAAATTGTTTTTTTTCAAACAGCCTGTAATTGACATATTAATAATAACACGCCCAACTGTTGTTTTTAATAATTCTCCGTTATGTCTAACATTAATATTGGAGTGAACAGTTAAATTATTAGTATCATAAGCCCGGATAACTTCATCAAAATCCATAAAGGACTTCTCTTTTTCATTAATTTCACCAGGGACTTTTATCGTTAAATAATACGTTCCTAGAACCATATCTTGAGTAGGGGTTATTACTGGTCTACCATTTGCAGGAGCTAGTATATTATTATTTGCCATCATTAGAATTCTTGCTTCTGCCTGAGCTTCAAGAGTCAATGGTATATGAATTGCCATTTGGTCTCCATCAAAGTCGGCATTAAAAGCTGAACACACTAATGGGTGCAACTGAAGTGCTTTACCTTCAACTAAAACAGGTTCAAATGCTTGTATACCAAGTCTGTGAAGAGTTGGTGCACGGTTTAGCATTACAGGATGTCCATCAATAATACTTTCTAAAACATCCCAGACTTCAACATCACGCTTTTCGATTTTTCTCTTTGCGCTTTTTACATTTTGAACAGATCCATTTTCAACTAATCTTCTTATAACAAATGGTTTAAATAATTCCAATGCCATAGTTTTTGGTAAACCGCACTGATGCAATTTTAAGTGTGGACCAACAACAATTACGGAACGTCCTGAATAGTCTACTCG
>MFRH01000095.1:6821-7116 GCA_001783275.1 Candidatus Margulisbacteria bacterium GWF2_35_9 | reverse complement strand
GAATAATATCACTGAGTGATTTTAACGGTCTTCCATTACTACCTGTTACAACTCGTCCTCGTCGTCCGTTATTGATTAATACGTCTACAGCCTCCTGTAACATACGCTTTTCGTTTTTAACAATCATCATTGGAGCACCAATATCAAGAAGTCTCTTTAATCGATTATTTCGATTAATTACTCGACGATATAGGTCATTCAAATCGGAAGTAGCAAAACGGCCACCCTCCAACTGTACCATCGGTCTAAGGTCAGGAGGCATTACAGGAATAACATCCATAATCATCCATTCAGG
>MFRH01000095.1:0-6731 GCA_001783275.1 Candidatus Margulisbacteria bacterium GWF2_35_9 | reverse complement strand
GTTAGGAAAGAATCGACTACTCGATATCGTTTTGTTAGTTTAAGTCTTTTTTGACTTGTTGAAGTTTTTATTTCTTCTTTAAGTTCAAGAATTAATTTATTTAAATCCAACTGACCTAACAATATTTTTATCGCTTTAGCTCCAATGTGAGCTTTAAACTTATCACCATACTTTTCTTTCAGTTCAAGATACTTCTGCTCACTGATTCTCTGCTTAACCTCAATTATACCGTCAAGCGATTCAGAAACTTCTGTAATAATGTAACTATCATAATAAATAACTTCCTCAAGTGCTTTTACTGTCATATCCATTAAAACACCCATGTAGGATGGAACACCTTTTAGATACCAAATATGAGAAACAGATGATGCTAACTCGATACTACCCATTCTTTCTCTTCGAACTTTTGAATGTGTAACCTCTACTCCGCATCGCTCACAAACGATACCTCGATATCTCACTCGACGATATTTTCCACATGAACATTCCCAATCTTTAACAGGTCCAAATATTCTTTCACAGAACAAACCGTTTCTTTCTGGTCTAAACGTTCTATAATTTATAGTTTCTGGCTTTGTTACCTCACCATAGGACCACATTCTAACTCGTTCTGGCGAGGTTAAGGTAATCTTTAGCTTTTTGAATTCATCATAACTTCTTGTTAACATATTGCCATAGTCTCCTTTTTATTATACTTTACAGTTTATCGATCTCAACATTATCATTGTTTAGTAACTTTAGATCCAAAGCAATACTTCTTAATTCTCTTACTAATACTTTAAATGACTCCGGAACACCAGTCTTTGCTATTGGTCTACCTTTAATAATTGCTTCGTAAGCTTTAGCACGCCCCGTAACATCATCTGATTTAATTGTAAGCATTTCTTGTAATACATGCGCTGCTCCATAAGCATAAAGTGCCCAGACTTCCATTTCTCCAAAACGTTGACCACCGAACTGAGCTTTACCACCCAATGGTTGCTGTGTAACAAGAGAATATGGGCCAGTAGATCTGGCATGTATTTTATCATCAACTAAATGGATTAGTTTTAACATAAACATATATCCACAAAAAACATCTCTATCAAATCGTTCTCCAGTTCGTCCATCTCTAAGAGGAAGTTTACCAGTTTCAGTCAACCAACTAAATCCTTTGACTTTCTGTGCTTTATGAATTTCTTCTATTATAACTTTAAGAGAACTATCTTCACCAATAACTTCATCAAAAGGACTTATTTGATAAAACTTATTATTTGCTTTTGCTGCAGACCCTAATAAAGTTTCATATATCTGGCCAACATTCATACGACTTGGTACACCTAATGGATTAAGCACCATATCAACTGGCGTTCCATCAGGCAACATCGGCATATCTTCTGCTGCAAGAATCTTAGAAATAACACCCTTATTTCCATGACGACCCGCAATTTTATCTCCGATGGATACTTTCCTTAAATGTGCTATATATACTCTAACAATTTTTATTACTCCTGGTGGTAGATTATCGTTATTCTCTTTTGAAAATACTTTAACCTTAACTACTTTTCCATATTCTCCAGGAGAAACTCTAAGTGACGTATCCTTCATGTCTCTTGCTTTATCACCGAAAATTGCTCTAAGAAGTTTTTCTTCAGCTGGTGGTTCAGATTCTCCTTTTGGAGTCACTTTTCCAACCAATATGTCACCAGGTTTTACTTCCGAACCAACTGTAACAATCCCTTCCTCATCTAAATGACGTAGCAATTCTTCAGATACATTTGCAACTTCAGACGTTATTTCCTCGTCTCCTAATTTTGTGGTTCTGACGTCTACCTCAAACTTATTAATATGAACTGTTGAAAATGCATCGTCTTTTACTAAACGCTCGCTAATAACAACAGAATCTTCGAAATTTAATCCTTCCCAAGTCATGAAAGCGATTAGTAGATTCTTACCTAATGCAAGTTCCCCATCCTTAGCGGAGGCTCCATCAGCAATAATATCCCCAGCCTTTATCTCTTGGCCTAAATCAACAATCGGTCGTTGATTTACCCACGTGTTCTGATTACTCTTTTGATACTTAATTAGGTCATAAACCTGTTTTGAACGTTTACCATTGCTAACAATAATTTTATTTGCATCAACATAGGTTACAACGCCATCTTCATCAGCAACTAAAACTGAACCTGCATAACGTGCGATATCTGCCTCAAGACCTGTTCCAACAAAAGGACGATCTGGGTCTAATAAAGGAGTCGCTTGTCGTTGCATGTTCGCGCCCATCAATGCTCGGTTAGCATCATTATGTTCTAAGAAAGGTATTAATGCAGTAGATATACCAAACATTTGTCTGGGTGATACTCCAACAAATTCTACTTCTAAAGGTTTTGAATAAACGAATTCCTTTCGATATCGAACTGGGACATGATCCTCAATAATTTCTCCATTTTTAATTTTAATATCAAACGGAGCTATTTTGTGATAATCCTCTAAGTCTGCAGTAAAGTAAACTATCTCATCAGTAACATGACCTTTCACTACTTTTCGATACGGTGTTTCAATAAACCCAAATTTATTTACTCTTGCAAATACTGCAAGTGGACCGATTAATCCAGCATTCTGACCTTCAGGAGTTTCAACAACGCATATTCGTCCATAATGTGATGGATGAATATCTCGAACTTCAAATCCTGCTCGTTCTTTTGTTAAACCGCCTGGTCCAAGTGCTGATAAACGTCTTCGATGGGTTAACTCAGCAAGTGGGTTAGTTTGATCCATAAATTGTGATAATTGAGAAGTACCAAAAAATTCTCTCATTACTGCCATAAGTGGTCGAATATTAATTAGCTTCTGCGGCACTATTTCTTCTGGTTCGCTAACTGTCATTTGTTCATTAACTAATCGTTCTAATCTAGCTAATCCAATTCTTAATTGCTTCTGCATTAATTCACCTGCAGAACGAACTCTTCTGTTCCCCAAGTGGTCAATATCATCAGTCAGCCCGTCACCGTTCATTAATGAAATAATTTCATTTATAATGGCAAATATATCGTTATTTGTAACAATAGTAATATCTTCTTTTTCTTTAATTTTTAATCGATTATTTAGTTTATAGCGGCCAACTAAACCTAAATCATACGTTTTATCATCAAAGAATAATCCCTTTACAAGATTCTTAGCAGCTTCTTGATTAAATGGATCACCTGGTTTTAATCGATAATAGACTTCTCTTAATGATTGATCTGCATCGATGATTCCACTTTTATCTATGGTTTTTTGTAGAATATCTTTGTCACTAATCATTGATCGCATTGTTTTTTCATCAATATTAATTGAACCGAGAAATACGTTTAACGGAAGCTTTCTTACTTTATTTACATGAACATAAAGCACACCATTTTTATCAGATTCAATTTCTAACCATGCACCTCTGTTTGGTATTACGGTTGCATGATACGTTCTAATTCCCTGTTTATCCTTTTTTTCTTTAAAATAAACACCAGGAGATCGTACAAATTGACTTACAACAACTCTTTCGGCTCCATTTATTAAAAATGTTCCTTTTTTAGTCATCGTGGGAATATTCCCCATATATACTTCTTGTTCTTTTATTTCACCGGTTTCTTTATCTAATAATCTAACCTTAACTTTTAAGGGTGCGGAGTAAGTTAATTCTCTCTCTCGACATTCTTCTAATGAAAAATCTGCTTCCCCTAACTCATATTCTTCTAAAAATTGAAGTTCTAAACGATTTCCAAATCCTTTGATTGGAGAAATCGCTTGTAGTTCAACACCTATTCCTTCTTTAACAAATTTTTGAAATGATTCCTTTTGAATATTAACTAAATCAGAAACAGCAATTTTGTCAGCTATTTGTCCTTTATGCAAGGCTTCTCTTAAAGCTACTTTAGTGGCCACTAATCATTCACCTCATTTTATATTTTTTAGGGGAGAAATTATCTCCCCTAAATTATTATTTTTCAGAAAAATCTAATTCCTACTTGATTTCTACTTTCGCGCCTTCAGCTTCTAGCTTTTTCTTAATTTCTTCAGCCTCTGCCTTTGTAATTCCTTCTTTAATTGATTTTGGTACAGTATCAACTAAATCTTTAGCTTCTTTTAATCCTAAACCTGTGAGTTCTCTAACTACTTTTAAAACAGCAATCTTCTTATCTCCACATGATGCTAATATCACAGATACCTCATCACTTACTACAACTTCTTCAGCAGCAGCAACAGGAGCAGCAGCAGCAGCAGCAACAGGAGCAGCAGCGCTAACACCAAACTTCTCTTCTAATGCCTTTACTAAATCTGATAATTCTAATACGTTCATCTTCTCAACTGTTTCCATTACTAGAGTTGCTTCTTTACTTAATTTTTTTTCATCTGACATTTCAGTCACCTCCCTTTATATTTAAAGACCTTTTTTATCTTTTATTGCATTTAGCGTATATACAAAACTTCTAATATTTCCGCTTAACACACTAACAAAACCTGTTATTGGACTATTCAATAACATTAATACTTTCGAAATTAAAACTTCTCTTGATGGCAACGAAGCTAATTCTTTTACAGAATTATCTCCAATAAAACCATTATCTAAAATACCACCTTTAATTTTAACTTTATCATTTTTCTTCATAAAGGCTAATAATGCTTTAGCAGGTCCAACTGGATCATTCTTTGAAAAAATCAATGCAGTTGGTCCTTTAAATACTTCTTTAGTTTTCTCCACTAAATCTTTATTTATTTCTTCAAGTGCAATTAAAGCTAACGTGTTTTTAAATATTTTTAATTCTGAATTACTTTCTTTTAGAGATTGTCTTAATGCTGTTATCTGCTCAACTGTTAATCCCTTATAATCAATAAAATACGTGATATTATTATCATTAAACTTATCTACAAGATTACCTACTAATGTTTTGTTGACTTCCTTAACCACTCTTTTCCACCTCCGTTCTTCAATTATTTATTTTTTTATTCTGACTCGATTTCTGTATTCAAGCCAAAAAAAAATGGTGTTTAATAACTACAACACCGTAAAAAATCTGCCTAAATTGAGAACAAACAGTCATAATCGTCACTATTTGCCTCTGTAGGGTATTAAGTTTTTTCAAACACCTACTGTCTTAGGCTAATTCTTTTCTACTTCATACTAACTGCGTCCAACTCAACTCCTGGACTCATTGTGCTTGCAAGATACAATCCTCTTACATATAAACCTTTTGCTGACGAAGGCTTAACTTTTAACAATATATCATAGATTGCCAAAATATTATCTTTTAATTTATCTTTAACAAAAGATTTTTTTCCAACAGGCATATGTACGATACCATATTTATCAGCTCTATACTCAATTTTACCCTTACGAAACTCCTCTACAGCTTTCTTTATATCGAAAGTAATAGTTCCTGTTTTTGGAGATGGCATTAATCCTCTTTTACCCAACACCTTTCCTAATACTCCAACAGATTTCATCATATCAGGGGTAGTAATTAATACATCAAAATCAACCCAACCACCCTTAATTTTTTCCACGATTTCTTCACTACCACAAATATCTGCTCCAGCAGCCTCTGCTTCCGCAACCTTCTCGCCCTTTGCTATAACAACTACTTTTACAGTTTTTCCAATTCCATGAGGCAATATAAGGGTTCCTCTAATTTGCTGATCACTGTGTTTCGTATCAATACCCAACTTTACAGTAAACTCGACTGTCTCATCAAATTTTGCTGATTGAAACTTTTGAATAACTTCAATAGACTCGTCGATAGCATATTTTTTGCTACTATCAATCAATTTTACATTTTCTTTATAAGCTTTTGAACGCTTTTTCATTTAATATGCCTCCATTTAACCTTTAATTTCTATTCCCATACTTCGAGCCGAACCCATAATGGAGTTCATCGCAGCATTTATATCATTTGTATTCAAATCACTTAGCTTTGTTTCAGCAATTTCTTTAATCTGTGCATTAGAAACAAATCCAACTTTATTTTTATTTGGCTCTCCAGAACCTTTCGTCAGTCCAGCCGCTTTCTTTAGTAAATCTGAAACCGGTGGCGTTTTGAGAATAAAATCAAAACTTCTGTCTTCATAAACTGTAATAACAACAGGAATAATCTGTCCTTCCATTTTTTTTGTTCTATCATTATAAGCTTTACAGAACTCCATAATGTTAACACCATGTTGACCTAATGCAGGTCCGATTGGTGGAGCTGGATTTGCCTTTCCAGCTGGAATTTGTAATTTTATATACGATCTAATTTTTTTTGCCACTTTATAACCTCCGCTACAGCTTTTTATTGAACTGCTTTTTCGACTTGATCAAAATCAATTTCTACTGGCGTTTCTCTACCAAATATAAGAAGTAATGATTTCAATTTACCTTTATCCATACTAATATCCGTAACTGGTCCCGTATAACCCCTAAATGGACCTGCAATAATTTTAACAACATCTCCAATTTCAAAATCAATTTTATATTTTTGAACTTTTACACCAACTTGACGAAGAACCTTTAACATTTCACCATCAGTTACTGCCATCGGCATGTTCTGATTACCCATAAATTTTGAAATCCCAGGTATTCTTTTTATGACGTACCACAACTCATTATCAAATACCATCCGAACAAAAATGTAACCAGGATACATTTTCTTAGCACGCTCAACACGCTTGTTATTTTTAACCTCAATGATATCTTCTTCAGGGATTAATATTTCGAAAACTTTGTCCTGAAGAGCTAATGC
>MFRH01000094.1:2277-12038 GCA_001783275.1 Candidatus Margulisbacteria bacterium GWF2_35_9 | reverse complement strand
CAGCTCCTTTAATACTCTATCCGGTTAATGGTCAATGGACCGATTTTGAATATGATCTTACTCCTTTTGCAGGGCAAACGATTAAATTGCAATGGTGGCATTATTATGCTGGAACAACATGTGGCAATACTTTCTATTATATTGATGATGTCTTGGTATATACAACACCTGATACGAGCGCTCCAGCTATAGACTTTATCGCAGGTAACTCAGCCGATATTGACGAGGATATGAATTTGAATCTTGGATTTAATGATAATTCAGGCATAAGCAGTGTAACTGCCGATTATTCGATTGAGGGTGATAGTAATACAATTACATTGTCTCCTGTTAAAGGCACTTACAATTATTCAGGCACAATTCCAGCGAGAGATCATATGTGCGAAGGGTCAATAACATTTAGGATCAAAGACAGCGTTGGAAACGAGACTGTTTCAAGCGGTCACTCTATTTCTTGGGGTATCGGTGGCATATTAACCGCACCTGAGAATGTCGTAGTATCTCAACCTACAAGCACTACTATTTCCATTACATGGGATATAGTTGACGGAGCTACGAGTTACAAAGTATTTTCTTCTACTGATCCTTATGGAACATTTACTGAAGACTCGACAGGCACATTTACCGAGAGCAGAAAATGGGAAAAGACGATTGACGGGAATAAATATTTTTACTATGTAATTGCTACTAATCCTACAAAATTTGATGTGGAAGCGATTAAGGAAGAAGAATTCGAGATTGCTAAGGCTAAAGAGGATGTTTCAGATAGATAGGCATAATCAGTCTGATTAGAGAACCGTAGTTAAGTTGCAACAAATCATAACATCGGCAAAGCGAAATGGGTTCTACTGTATTTTATTCCCACTTCGCTTAGCCGTATCCGTTAGAGCCAATGCAGTTAAGAAAACTTACGCAGACAGATATTAGGAGGTCAGACTTCGGAGAAATATTAAAAAAATGAATGAGTACAATCGCAGACAGATATTTAGTTCACACAAATTTGCTTTAATTGTCGTAATTATTTTGTTTTGTGGTGTTTAGTAATCTAATCACTTGACAAAAGATTTCGATTTGATTATCTTACATCATGAGTTTAAATTTACAATTTTAGGGAGTTTGAAATAATGTCTGATAGTAGCGAAAAAATAAAACCTGTAAGTGTATTTGTAGTTCGTTGCAAACCTCATGATATAATCAAAGAGGATGAATTCCTCAAAGGTACTCTTTCGGTAGGATGGCCTAGTCTTGGTGATTTGACAGGTATGACTAAAGAACAAATCGAACCGATTTTTAATAATGTATGGACAGGACACGGTCCAATTCGTTTGTCTCAATTATATAATTTTATTACGATCCCAAAAGGGTCCGCAGTTCTTACACCCAGCGTGTATAGCAGGGATGTACATTTGTTTATAACTACATCAGGTTACATTTATAACAAAGAACAGGATATTTTTGTTAATGATAAAGACATCAAAGATAAAGGGAATCCTCATCAAATTAAAGCCAGATTTGTAAAATCTATGGCAAGAGAAGATTTCTCCACAAAACTTCAGAATGCTTTAAATGCAGCAAAAAGAACAGTAACAAATTTATCTGTCTATATGCCAGAGATTGAAGCAATTCTAAATAATGAATCGGAAAAAATAAAGGATACTGAAAACAAGTATAGAGACGAAGCTTTAGAGACTCTCTCAAAGCTTCTCAAATCTGAGGATGAAAATATTCGACTGCAAGCTGCTATAAATTTATTAAAACCCAAGGGATAATAATGTACCTGTTTTTTGACACTGAAACAAACGGATTGCCGATTAAGAGAACAGCACCTGTAGAAGATCTGGACAACTGGCCGAGGTTAGTACAGCTTGCTTTTTTACTTTATGATTTTAATGGTGCTCTAATTTCATCGGGTAATTTTATTATTAAACCTGACGGGTTCGTAATTCCTTCTGATGTGGCAGAGATTCACAGAATTTCTACAGAAAGGGCACTTTCTGAAGGCATTCCTGCTATATCTGTATTGAACGAATTTAGTAAAACAGTTCAAAACGCAAAATATCTTGTAGCTCACAATATGTATTTTGATAAAAGAGTAGTTGGGGCTGAATATTTGCGTTGCGACCTAGAAGACAGCCTGAAATATAAAAAGAAAATCTGTACAATGCACGGTACAACAAAATTTTGCGGAATAGGTAAGTGGCCGACTTTACAGGAGCTACATCAGAAACTTTTCAATGAAGGCTTTGAAGAAGCTCACGATGCCTCTGTTGATATTCAAGCTACTGCAAATTGCTTCTGGGAACTGAAAAAATTAGGAATAATCTAAAGAATAAAAACAGGTTAGCTGAAAACTGATTAGAGTAGGCAAAAACAGGTGGAGGAAAAGAAAATGGCAAAATATTTTTGCAAACACTGTGGACAAGAATTCTATGATGTAAGAACTCTTACGCAATATCCTTGTAGCGACAGTCCAACTTCGATGCATGTACCTTATGAAGGTGAGGAATCAAGCAAGTATTTTTGTTTTTATTGCGGTCAGGAATTCTCGGACATAAGGACTCTTACGCAATATCCATGCAGCGACAGTCCAACTTCGAAGCATGTACCTTATGAAGGTACGATTAAGGATAAATATTTATGCAAACATTGTGGTCAGGAATTCTCGGATCTAAGGACTCTTACGCAATATCCATGTAGCAACAGTCCAAGAAATAAACATGAACCTAGGCGGTAATCATGCTCTGGCTTTGTAATTTTCTCAATACAGGCGGGTTATTTTAACTTGCCTGTAATTTTCTTTTGGAATAATAACTAGATTTTCTAAACCAATCTATGATTACATTAAATCAAATAGAAGGAGATAAACATGGAAGAACAACTTAAGGAACTATATGAAAATGAATGGCACAAATTTGATTCTTTCCGCGCTGATGTTAAAGATGAAAATTTTTCCGGTCCGCTTTTGCTTGAATTGAAATCGTATCATTCACAAAAAATAAAATTACTGATTGTCGGACAACAGACGAAGTATTGGGCCACTCATTCTTCAACTCTAGATGATCTTCTTGATATTTACTCAGGTTTTAATCTCGGCAAAGGTTATGTTAATTCACCATTTTGGAATATAACTAGAAAGATAGAATCTATAATTGGAATTGATAAATATTCCTGTGCTTGGACAAACCTGAACAGATTTGATTATAAAGGTGCTGAACCTGAGGGAGTTATCCTCGAGAAAATCAAAGAGTTCGATTATTTGGTTAAAGATGAAATTCGTATTCTTAAGCCTGATATTTGTCTGTTTTATACTCATAACAAATACGATTATCGTTTAAGAAATCTATTTAATAATCTCCAATTCACAAAAATTGATAATTTGCCTAGTGATCAGTTTAGTAAATTATCCCATTCTGAACTGCCTGAACATACATATAGGACACCTCACCCTAACTCTATAAGGTTGAGAAAGTGGGAAAGTGAATTTTTGAATGCCATGAAAGAAATTCTTCCAAAAGTTTAATTTATCTGTCTGCGTAAGTTAGGTCAAACGAATTACAGGCTTAACTGCACTAGGCTCTAACATAGGCAAAATATCACTGACTGGTTTTTACGACTGGTGTGGTGCTTTTAGCCTTGACCGTTACCGGACATTGACTGGCTAAATACTCTCGATTTCGTGGGGGTCGGGGGCATATAGAGACTTTGTTATAACTTAGCATTTTATTGTTTAGAATATTGCAAAATACTCAAAACTATACTTATAGTCCGTTGAAATATTAGTATCATTTCTGCATATTTCAGACACTATGGATATAAGAATGAAATTGGGTAAAAGATTAAGAGAACTAAGGATGAATACTGGACTGAGTCAAGAGAAATTCGCCCTTAAATGCGGTTTAGACAGAACTTATATCGCCGGAATTGAACAGGGAAAAAGAAATATTTCAATTGAAAGTTTAGAGAAAATTGTAATAGGCTTAAGAATTACTGTTCAAGAATTTTTTAAATCGGAGATATTTGAATGAAAGTTATTGATTTTGAGAATAAAATACTCTTTGAGTTGAAAACAGTTATTGAGAGTATTATTCAGAAATACTCTTCTTTAAATATTTCCGCTAAATCACGAGCTGGAGCAGAAATTAGTTCTTTCCTTGAAAGTGAATTTGTAAAAGAAACTAAAGACAACCAATTTTTAAAAAAATCTGAGGCATCTCCGAGTGGAGCTACAAAAAATCCGTGGGATGTAATGACATTTTTCTGTATTAATGGGCATGAAGAGTTGTTATGGATTGATTTTAAAGCAGTAAAAGTATCAAGTGTAGATAGCAATCCTGACATTGGAACTCCTGATAAGATTTTCAATTTAATTATTAATGGTTATTTTTATTTAGTTTATATCTTTGTTTATTATGAGGAAGAAAAAGACGGATTAAAATTTGTGAAAAACAGAGAAGGTGAATTTGTAAAAATTTATTTTCTAAAAGATATTAGTTCAACATTTAGAAGAAATCCCAAAAATCAATTGCAAGTAAATATTTCTGCAATACCAGAAAAAAGGACTCGAGAAGAATTTATAAACCTTTTGATTAAAAAAATTGAAGAAAGCCATCGGAGGCAAATTCATATTTCAGAAAAGGCTTTAAATGCTTTAGCAAATGGAGAAATAAAAACAAACTTGATAAAATTGAACGACATTTCTGAAAGCAAAATTAAAAAGATTTAATACTATCTAAAATACTTCCAATTTCAGAAGAACTATATCCGTAATAGCTGAAAACTAAAGAATTGATTTTTTCGACATATCTTTTCTTGTTATTATGGTTTTGAGTTTCATATAATTTAATAACAGTGTCAGATATTTTTTTTTGCAACTCCTCATCTTGTGGAATAAAAATCGTGCTTAAATCTGAAATTTTGATTTGTGGTTGTTTACCTTGTGAAAATCTAATAATATTCATTTGTTGTGAATAATATGTAATCAAATCTGAATTGATCCATCCGCACAAGAAATACAGAAATTCGATCGTTTTTGCGCTATTTGTCCTTAAAGAGAAAACATATAGACTGCTATTAGCAGAACTTCGACTTAAATCTATTGTTGCAATAATTGATTTAGCTGATTGACGAATATATATTTTTGGATTATCGTATATAACCGGTTCACCTAAACCTAATCTCTTTTTATTCTTAATTCCCTTTTTCTCTAATTCGATTTTCAAATTGTCATTTATATAGTCTTGTTGTGTTTTATTGTAATAAAAATACTTTGAAAAACTAAGATTACCATACTTTTCAGTGAGTGATTTAGAACCTTGATAGTAAGGGTAGATTAATTTATTGTCAATTCCAGAGTAATCTTTATTAGTAAATTTATCTTCCATATCAAGTAGCATCACACATGTTCTAAGATTTTTCTTGGGAAATAACTCTTTTAAAGTTTTATCTTTTTTTGAAAGTATTTTAGCTATTATTATTTTTGATATATTAGAGCCATTGTATCTGAATTTATATTCATCGTTTTTATTATACCATTCCATTTGTGGCACTGAATAGCTTAGTTTAGTTTTATGGTCAATAATTTTTACAATATTACTATGGTTTTCATCAGATTTTACTAACTTAATAATAACTTGTCCACTGGCTACATCAAAATCTTTTATATTAACAGTCAACTCTTCAATAATTGTATTTTCAAGCAGAAATTTTCTTGTGTATAGATAAGCAGTTTCAAAAAAAGCTAAATCAATTATGAAGCTCAATTTCCCATCTGTTTTTAGGAAATCCAAAGAATGTTCAATAAATAACATTATAAAATTAATTTTTCCATTTTTTACTGAGCTTGGAAACTGCATATAATTATTTAGATAAGTGATTCGTTGTTGTTCATTTCTTTTTTTATCTCTACGCCCATATAAGCTAATATAAGGCGGATTTCCAATCACATAATCAAAAGTACCATATAAATTTATGAAAGGATTAGAATACTGTTCATCAAACAAGCTGTTCTTCGCGGGGATTTTATCTGTAAAATCCCAAATAATCGAGTTGAACTTGCCTGTATATTCTACTTTAAATAAGTTAAAATATAATGATTTGATATTAGAGATAGTTTCATCAATCATGTCTTTTTGAATATCTACAAAAAAGAGACTCTTTGAAATAAATGAATCTATAAATTTACGATCCGGTAAAAATTCATAAACACTTGAGATTAGTTTTAGTAATAGTATTCCATGCCCACAAGAAGGTTCAAGTATTCGTTTATAAATTATACTTGAATCAATATCTACAATACTTAAAATGTTCTCAATCGAATTTATTGAGTTCGTAAAATAAACACCATCAATTTTTTTTGTGTTTTCTATCATGCTGTTTTCAAAAAAAGCCTGTTTCTCAATAAGGTTTTTTAAGCATGTAGATGGAGTCATTTTCCGCCTCAAAATAATTTTCAATTAAATATACACTTATTTATATTTGATTCCCATACTTTTTATATAAACTTTTAAACTATAATATCTCCCCCCGACCCCCACGAAATCGAGAGACTTTGGAAACGACCGGTAACATTAGCAAAAAGATATAAATTAGATTGGCGCATTTTAAGGGAATTATCCTTGACAGTATCAGTAACTTTTGGCATATTAAGTTCTTGTATTCTGTTCGTAGTTATAGTCAATCTAATTTTCATCCTTTAGCCTTGACCGTTGTAGGACATCGCAATTTGAAGACAGGAGAAATTACCATTGAGCCAAGTATTTGTGGAAATAATTAGAAAGAAGTTAATAATTAAGATCTTTGAAAACTCAGGAAATGGGATTATCTTTCTGCAATAGGAGTAATAATTTAGAGGTAAAAATAATGAATATTTGTGAAAATATTTTATTCTTGAAATACAGTTTAAATTGAATAAGTTTGGGATTATATAATTATGGAATATATTACAGAATCTGATTGGGTAGTTATTAATAAAGATGTTAATTTGAAAATGCTAGAATATGTAAAGCATTTTGTAACTCCAATTTCAAAAGTCATAGATCATAATACAGGGGAGCATTTCGGTACAGGTTCGTATTTGGAAATAGAAAAAACAAAATATCTAATCACTAACGATCATGTCGCTAGAGAAATAAATAATTCACCGTTAACTTATCAATTTCTAGACAATGAAGATATTTTTAAATTTACAAATCCCATATTAGCAAAACCTGATCCTATAGATCTTGCACTTGTTAAGATTGAATATAGTGCATGGGATTCATGTAAGCATAATTCCTTGGCAATTCCAATTGGTTGTTTTGCTCTGAATCATGAATTAATGGAAGGGGAGTTATTATTTATTTTAGGCTTCGCTTTTGAAAATTCAAAATTTTACTATAATTATTTAAATACTCATAGCACTCCTTATTTAACACAAGAAATAAAATTGCCTGAAAAGTTTGGTGATCCAAAGTTTCATTTTGGCTTGTATTACAATCCTGATAGAGCAATAAAAGTTAATGAAAAGTCAAAAGATCTTCCAATTCCATTCGGTATGAGTGGATCGTTAGTTTGGAATACAAGGTATGTCGAGAAGTATAACATGGGAAAGTCTTGGGCTCCATCCGATTCTCGAGTTACAGGTATATTGAGAAAATGGTCATCTGGCGATGCTTGTTTACACGCTACAAAAGTAGATTACTTTGATTTATTGAACATTCACGATGCCTCAAATAACATAACAACAAAAAAAGGAATTGAAAATGATAATTATAATCTTTGATAAAATAGGAAATGGGATTATCTTTCTGCAATTAGGAGTTTAATCTAAAAGGAGAAGTTATTAATGAAAAGTAAAGTTTTGTTTATTCTAGTGCTATCACTACTGTTAAACATTTCATACGCAAAACGGACGGCAATGCTCGTCGGCGTTCAGAACTATAAAGCTTTCGCCTCGCTTGAAGCTTGCCACGGCGACGTGGATGCAATGAAAGAACTCCTCGAGCAGGGCGGATTCGAAGATGATTATATTTGGGCTTTGAAAGATGCAAGCTACGGTGAAATGCTTACTGCTTCAGATCTTTTTTCGAATGTAACAGCATTTGCAAGAGGAATACAGAAAGGCGACGAAGTTGTTTTCTTCTTTTCAGGACATGGAATTGGTGGCTCTGACGGAAAAAACTATCTTCTCGGAGCAGACGGCAATATTGACAATCCGGAAAAGTACGGTAGTATTTCTGTTGAGGATATAAAGCAGATTTTAAAGGAAAAAAGTCCGTCCGAGGTAGTGCTCATAGTTGATGCTTGTCGAAACTTTGTAAAAAAAGAAGGTAAAGGTACTGGAGAAGAAATATCTGCAAAAATGAATACCGGTAAAGGTATTATAGTTTCTTCAACGATTGGAACTAAAACGATTACTCAATCCACCAAATCAGATAAAATCATTGTCAAGACTATTTACGCTGCAAGCGAAGGTCAGCAGTCTTTTGAGAGAAAAGACAAGAACAAAGGAGCTTTCACTTATTACATGACATACTTACTTGATTCTCCCAACTCTGCAATGGATATTGATATGTCTAAAGATGGTGTTATTACAATAGAAGACCTTGTCCAGTTTGCCGACAACAGACTTGGTGACTATACAAGATCGCAGGGACTACCTTCAATGAATCCTGTCTATCAGACCGAAGGTGGAATTACTTATGAACCGTTCAAGCTTTTCAGATACAATGCAGAAAAAGTAGTTCAAGAGCAAAAGAAAGAGGGTTCAAAACCGATTTTCCAATATGATGAGAAGGCAGAGCTAGAGAAAATAAAGAAGTTTACCGAAAATAAAGAATATCTCAAGGAAGAATTACCTGTTTATCAACCTAAAATCATTGAAAATAAAAAAATTGAAGTTAATAACACAGACCTTTCAAGTTGGGAACTAGCTCTTGCACAGGAACTAGAAATAAAAAAAGCAAAAGACGAAGAAGATAGGAAAGTAGCAGAGTCTAAAGAAAAAGAGCAAATCTATAATAATTTAAAAAATAAGTACAATACTGCAATATCAGATTTGGATAAAACTGAAGATATTTTCATAAAGCATGCTAAACTTGAAAATCTCAGAAATGAAATAAACACAGCTAAATATCCTGAAATTAAACAAAAATTATTACCACTTCTTGAGCCTATATATCAGAAAATCAAAGAGACTAAAATGGATACAGAACTAGGGCTTGAAAATTTAAAACCACAGTTTGTAAAAGATATTTCAGATATGGAAAAAATGGTAGAGTCAGACCTTAGTGAAGATCTCAAAGCGAAATACCTACTAGAATTTAAGAAGAAATGGGATGGTTATGCAAAAATTCAGAAAGATGATAAATTAAACAAAATCTATAAAAATATTGACATAAAAAAAAGTATCAAAACCAACACTGCAGGAATAGAATTACTTTTTATAGAAGCGGGTACATTCCAGATGGGCAGCACTGAGGAGCAAAATGAAATGCCTATACACGAAGTGTTTGTCGATAACTTCTATATAGGTAAATTTGAAGTAACTCAAACACAATTTCATACAATAATGGTAAATGATACAAGCGATATTAAAGATAATAAACCTGTCTTTCGTTTGTCGTGGGATGATGCAATCAGTTTCTGTAATAAATTAAGCGAAAGAGATGGTTTAAATACATGCTATACAATTTCAGAAGATGAAGTAAAATGTGATTTTAATTCCAACGGTTATAGATTGCCAACAGAAGCTGAATGGGAGTATGCTGCGAGGGGTGGACTCT
>MFRH01000094.1:0-2241 GCA_001783275.1 Candidatus Margulisbacteria bacterium GWF2_35_9 | reverse complement strand
AGGCGAATTATCACAGTTGGTGGTATAATGGAAAACCTAATTACAGTTACGATATTTCTCCTAAAGAAGGCGCTCACCCAATTTACAAAGATAGCCCATCTCCTATAGGTAGTTTCCCGCCGAATGGTTACGGTCTGCATGATATGAGTGGAAATGTCTGGGAATGGTGCTGGGACTGGTATGATGGTTACGCAAGTGAATCGCAAATTAATCCTAAAGGTCCAAGTTCGGGTTCTAAACATGTTCTTCGTGGAGGCTGTTGGGATAGCAATGCTGATATTTGTAGGGTTACATGCCGGTATTACTGGGGTTACACAGCTTCGTACTACACTGGTGCAGGGGGATTTCGTGTAGCTCGGAATGTAAAATGATTTATTAAAAATTGAGGGTATTGAATGAGTACAGAATGTAAGAAAAAACCTAGTTTGAGAGCTGACCACGAAATAGTAAAATATTACAGATCAAGTGAAATTAATGGTTTGGGTAGAGTTTATTTAATTCTTATAGTAAATTTAGTCAATAATAAATTAGAAGGCGAAAATTATTTTATATTTAAAACTGGGAAAAATAGTATAATTAATGAAGCTCTTCTCGATGATATTTTACTTGAAACTATTTTTAATAGTAATGATCTTGAGTATTGCAGTTTAGAAGAAATCATAAATAAGTATAAAGAAGAGATTTGTGGATGCATACAAACATTAATTTTTTCGACATTTAAAGACAATACTAATAATTTAGAAAGCATAAGTGTTGTTTTTCAAGATTATAATTCCTCATTCTTTTTTTATGAATTATTTGACAAATTTCCGACTTCATTCTTCGATAAAATAAAAGTGAAAACTAATTCTAAAAAGTTCATTGAAAATATAGACAGATCCAAAATAATCAGAGAGACTGGCGAATTTATTAAAAATTTAAAGTTGGAGAATTAATTGGAGAAATCAAATAGATTTACATTTGGTGTTACAAGTTTGGTTGATTTGGCTAGAGAAATAAATCCAGAAATTGGATATTATGAATTTCACATTGAAGGTTCTATCGAAAGAGGATTTAGTATTAAGCTGTCTAATGGGAAAGTTGATGTATCAGTACAACTTGCTAGTGACTATGAAATAAATCCTGATAATATTTCTGAAGAGGTGATTAGAAATATTGCGCGTACATTTAGAAGATTGAACTAAAATAAATCAAGGAAAATTTATACTATGTTAAAAGTTATTGGAACAATACAATGTACAGGGAAAGATAATCAGGTTAGAGATTTTACCATTTTTGAACAAGATGAAAATCATAATAAAAATGAATACCATTATCTATTACAAAAAAATGTAATCTTTGATATGTCGGTTGATTCCTTTCAATTGACACTAAAGGAAATTGACAAAGTAAATCTGCAACTTATTAGTATTAATAAAAATGATGAAGAATTGTATGGAGCAAAAGGAATTCCTGAATCTGTACTGCCTTTTATTTCAAATCTGAAACAAAAAAATATTAAATCGAGTAGAACAAGAATTGGTATTAAAGGTGAATTTAGAACTGAAGATGCTGATAAGATGTGGAAGAGACTATTCGAGAAAAAGATTGCATCCTATGATTCAGATAACGATTATTACTATGTTTTCCCTATTAATCTCTCATTTATTAAATAAAACGTAGGTCATATCTATGTCGGATAAAGAAATGATAGCTTTATTGAATAACCTCATCCAAACTTGGGAAAACGAAGTTATTGAGTTCAAAGAAGCAAATGATAATTTCCCGACTTCGGATATCGGAAAATATTTTTCTGCTTTGTCGAATGAGGCTAATTTGCGGAGTAAAGATCGTGCGTGGCTGATTTTTGGTGTGCATAATAAAACTCGAAAGATTGTCGGTACTGACTATAGGATGGAACCGGAAAGGCTACAGAGTCTAAAGATGCAGATTTCGCAAAGAACAGAGCCGAGTGTTACTTTTCGGAATATTCACGAAGTTATCACAGGCGGATTGAGAGTGATTTTATTTGAAATTCCTTCTGCGCCGGTTGGTATTCCAATTTCATGGAACGGTCATTATTATTCTCGCTCGGGTGAGAGTCTAGTTTCTCTCGGTTTGAATAAGCTCGATGAAATCAGAAAGCAGACTTCGGCATCTGACTGGACTGCAAAGGTAATTGATGAAGCTACGCTTGAGCATCTTGATCCTGAGGCTATAGAAAAAGCTCGGGAGGCTTACGGAGAAAAATATTCAAACCGT
>MFRH01000093.1:10777-14997 GCA_001783275.1 Candidatus Margulisbacteria bacterium GWF2_35_9 | reverse complement strand
TAAAATATTTTGAAAAATAAACTGCTAAGGGCAACCCGACATAACCCAAACCGATGATACAGATGGATTCTTTTTTATCTAAGTAATCTTTAAGTGCTTTCATACGAGAGTCTCCTTTATACTAAACTAGTTGTTCAATTTTACAATAGTTATATAAAGGACTCAAGGATTATTAATGATGGGGAAAAATATAGGGATAAAACTCACCCCGCCCTTTGGGCACCCCTCTCTTTTGAATAGAGGGGAATTTCTTTCTAACCTTTCTTTTCAAAAAATGATAGTAAGAAAAAACTTAAGACGTTATGGAATATATGCCATTAAGAAATAACTAAATGCTACAGCGCTTCTAACGCCTTGATCCGGTTACTATGTCTATTTGTACTCGGTTTTCGTTTATATCATTCTTATTTCTGATTACATTATCGTCAGTAAATTTCAATTTATCATAAAACGCTCTAAATTCATCACGCATTTTTTCTATAACCAAACTTGCTGTACGTTGGGACGCATTTTCTACTAGGATCTTAGCATCTTTTTTGGTGAGGAAATTCTCAGCATCCTTCTTCGTCAGCATATTTTGTCGAATATCAGCTGTTTCTTCTCTAACGATTTCTCTTACTTTTTTTATATCTACTTCAGTTAATATCATAGTGCTTTGATAATATCATTATAAAAAAATATTGTCAAATGCATTACGTTCTAATTATTCTTTTTACGCTTATTGACGTTAATACAGTTCCCAAGGAATAGGACTGAATATTATCGGACAAACAAAATTAAAATAATTGCCAGTTGTACTTGAAATAATAATAAATAAACTTTCGTTGTTCTAGACGATATATCTTAGAACTATATGACCCTTTTGTTTTTGCTTCCATAACATCAAACTTACTCTGCTCTAATGGCAATGGTACAGAATATAACATTATTTTAGGCAGAACTTTTTTAAAAATTCGATAAGCTCGATAGCTGTGGTAAGGAGACGTAACAAGAATAATACTCTTTATGTTTTTGTCTTTGATAAATTCCCGAGTATTTAAAACGTCCGTAAATGTTGAAATTGATTTTGCATTATACGATATACTAACTCCCTGTTTTTTTATATTCTCAACTATTTTTTTACTTAGTTCGCCGCCTGTATAAAAAAGTTTATTTGAATACTGTTTTAAAATTAGCGTTGTTCCATAATCTAGACGAGTTGATTCTCCTCCTAATACCACGACGAGGTCTGCCTTTTGAATATTCTTACTCGTATAGATTAGTTTTTCAGGAGAATACGGAAATATAATGAGTAAATTTATTAGCCAAATTAAGGGAATAAGTGATAAACATAAGAGGATCTTTTTCATTTAAAGGTATTTTATGTTTTTTCTTAAGGAAAGTATAGACGCATGCAGATATTATTCTTTACAGGGAATTTTAAATTATAAAAAATAGCCTCTCCAACGAAATATTTTATACCTTTTCTTGATATTACATCAATTAACACTAAGCACAATTAAGCAAGTTCTCGCAATGTGCTGGGGTTAATTATTCTGTGATTTAAGTCTCCCTTAACTTGTGCTGAGTACTTTGATAAACTCAGTATTAACTTGATGAAGCAGAGAGGTCTTTACTTTTCTTCCAATACCTTAATTCGATTGCTGTTATAAAGGATTTTCATCGAGTTCATTTCAATTTGGGATCTATTTTTATTTATTTCTAACTCATTTTTAAGAGAACGGTCATCGGTATAGGAGAGTTTATCGTAAAACGCTCTAAACTCATCCTGCATTTTTTCCATAATTATATTAGCGGTATCACTCATCAACGTTGTTGCATCTTTTTTAGTCAGCATATTTCCTCTAATATCAACAATATCAGCTCTAATATCAGCTGTTTCTTCTCTTACTATTTCTCTTACTTTTTTTATATCAGTGGTGGTTAATGTCATTGTACTGTGGATGATAACATTAAAATTATATGATGTCAACCGCGTTACGTTGCCACATTTTTCATAGATACTATTGACGTTATTTTGCCAGATAATATATACAAAAAGAGAAAAGGACGGTTCACTGCCACCTTCCCTTTTAATACAACAATACCATTCCGTCAGTCTTCGCTATGCTCCGACATGACACCTTCCCTTCTAAAGGGAAGGATAATCCTCTCCTTTGCAAGGAGAGGTGGCAGCTTTGCTGACGGGTGAGGTGTTTTTACCAACAGCCCAATTATATTAATTAGTAATCTTAGAATAACTATTAAGTTCTCGCAATGTGCTGGGTAATATTAAACCAAATTATTTTTACGTCTTCCTAATGTTTGAAAAAGTGTTGAATACTTATAATAACAACAAGAGATTAACGTTCTTTTCAAGCTTCTAAATCTGGACACAGAGTTGGTCGAAGTTTAGCGGAGAGCAGGTGGATTTTCAAAATATGTTTTATACATAGTGGATATAGAATAACTAAATCAACAAATTTTCAAATAAAATTTTTCTCACTTAAACCAGACTGTCTTAATATAGATCTAAATGTACCCATGGGGATTTCTTTTCTTGGATGAGGAACGATAACCGTTTTATCTGTTTTACGGTACTTAACATGACTACCTTTTTGAGATATAAAAATAAATCCTTGTTTTTTTAAAACATTGATTATTACCCTTGATGAAAAAAGTTTAGCCACTTATATGTCTTTCACCAAAACGAACATCACCAATTGTCAGAAATGTACTGGCTGGTTGATCTTCCATAAAAAGCTGTACAGCTTCTTGCAAATTTATTGCTGCTTCATCAACATCATTTCCAAAACTAGACACATCCACATTTAAACATTGTGCCACATAATGCTTCCCTTCTTGGTACACAACATATTTCATCCCTTTCATATACTAACCTCCCTTTTTAAGAATTATACCTTTTTTTACCTTTGAATTCTATAAGAACACATGCTTTATCGTAATTTTTTATTTCGTCGCCCTCACTCATTTTACTCGTAAATGGCTCGAGCATTGTTCTTCAATGGAATATTTGCCATTATAAAAAATCTTCCTGATTTATCCACGGTCACTTCGCTAAGTATTATTAAGCAAGTTCTCGCAATGTGGTGGGGTTAATTATTCTGTGATTTAAGTCTCCCTTAACTTGTGCTGAGTACTTTGATAAACTCAGTATTAACTTGATGAAGCAGAGAGGTTTTTACTTTTCTTCTAATACCTTAATTCGATTGCTGTTATAAAGGATTTTCATCGAGTTTAATTCAATTTTTTCTGAATTACTTCCAATAGCAACTGTATTCCTATCAATCTTTTCTTCCAGGAACATTGTCTTGTCGGCAAATAATCAATTTTATGCACAATATCAGCTGTTTCTTCTCTAACAATTTCTCTTACTTTTTTTATATCTGTGTTTGTTAATGTCATTGTGTTATCAATAATGTGAACTATTTTACTTTTTTCAAAAAAGGTTGAATTAGTCTAAATGTTTTAGTAAATGATTCTTTAACTGAATTAACATCATCAAGAGTTAAACGATCACCATAAGGATATCTTAGTTTGGGTAAGTAACTATTAATTAGTAAAACATCATTCTTACAAACAGAAAAGCTATTATCCTTTCTAAGAATGTCTGATAACAACTTATCTACCGAATGAACCTTATTAATTTTTTCTTTGTTTAACAATAAAATATATTTAAAGTATTTTTCAAGTGCTTGATGATAATGATAAATAATTATTTCGGGTCTTCCATCTTCTTCATACAATAAGTCAGCTGTTTCTTTATCACCTTCTGCTAAATACAGCCACTCGATAAGTTCTTTATCTGACATAAACCTGTTTACCATTTTCAATAATTTCTTTCCAAAATATGAAATTATTTTTTTTATACTCAAGTTCCTTTTCATCAACAACTAGTAAATCCATTGAAAAATCTCTCGGAAAAAACTCACTTTGAATATCGATATTAAGCTGACGTTTATCCCTGTTTTGGTCATCAACTATTAGAATATCCACATCACTATCTTCTGTAGGATTACCTCTTGCATAACTTCCAAACAGCCAAATATTTTTGGGATTAAATTTATTACTTATTATATTAATTATTCTTTCAATTCTTTTTTTACTTAACATATTGAAATTATAACCATTAACTAATAACTTGTCACTTTTAAAGAAAACTGATGGTTTTTTAAATCTACTTTTGCCTGCCGGCCATAGCCTTGGCAAGGGATGAAAAT
>MFRH01000093.1:8857-10769 GCA_001783275.1 Candidatus Margulisbacteria bacterium GWF2_35_9 | reverse complement strand
AATTGAAGATCGTAGAAGGAACTTGGGATTTTAGGTCTTGAATTTGCAATATTTTGACTGAAATAGAATAAGATTTAACTTATAAAAATGATAACTTAGTTAAGGGAATTCTTGATAATTCCCTTAACAATTCCAATCAAGAGATGGCAAAACTTGCGTCGCAAATTGTAACAGCAGAAAAGAAAAGTTAGCCTATTTTTCAATTATTTGCCAATGCCTTTCGGCATACAGCTCTTTTCTTTCAGCCGTAACCAATTATAGCTTGCTTCAAACAGTTGCCATCTCGTTTATAAGTCTTCATGTCAGGCTTTACATGTTATCCGACTTTTATTTTTTTACTGCTCTAAAATATTAAAAATTATTAAGCAAGCTCTCGCAATGTGCTGGGGAATATGAAATCAAATTATTTTTTTATTTTTTTCGATTTTTTATGGAACTTGCTCTCTCGAATTTTACATACTCAGCTAAAAAAATAATCGCAATTAATGCAAATAATATTGCCAAGGTATTTATTGTAATGTAATTCATGCGATTTTTTTTAAATCAACAGATTTAATATAGGGCTGATCGATAACCGTAACCAAGGGTTTGACAGAAGATAACCCCAACTCTTCATTGGTTGGATCGATTGCATTTATTATGTTTTGAAGATTACGGCTCTTTGAAATCTGGATAAACACAATATAGCTAAGATAAAGGAATCTCCTTACGAACTCTAAATATATTCACCTTGCCAAAGCCGTAATAAAAAATCACGCCAAGGAATAATTGTAATTCCCTCATCAGTTATTCGCTTATTCTCATCTAAAGATACTACTAAATAAGTTTTTAACAAATTTTCTTCTTTTAACATACGAATATTCTTTGTATGCTGTAAATTTATAAGTATAGAGGACTTTACCTCAATCGCAACAGAATCTCCAATAATAAAATCTACTTCAACACCAGATGCTGAACGCCAATAATTAATAGTAAAATTTTTTTCCGAATAATCAGAATATGCTTTTAACTCCATCAAAATAAAATGCTCAAAAGCTTTTCCAAATAATTCACTACCCTGCTCCAAGTTTCCTCGTTTTGCCAAGGAATTTATTACCCCAACATCAAACATATAAAATTTAGGTGAATGAATGGCTCGTCTTTTAATAGTTTTAGTATACGCCGGGATATAATACCCTAATAAAGTATCAATTAATATCTGGAAATATTCTTTAACTGTAGGAGCACTAATAGCACAGTCTCTTGCAATATTTACATAGTTTATTATTTCTCCATTAGAGAGTGCCATTGCATCTAAAAAATTACTAAATGCAGAAATGTTGCGAATTAAAGATTCTGCGAGAATTTCTTCTTTAAGATAATCACTTATATACGATTTTAATAGTTGGTTATAACGTTCATTTTGATATATTTTAGGTAATAATCCATGATTAAGAGCCCTCGATAAATCAAAATCAGGAATTTCCAAGTAAATTAATGGATGCAACTGCATTCGCAACGCTCTTCCTCCGAGGAGATTTCCATGACCTCTTTTTAGTTTTCTAGCACTCGAACCACATAAAATAAATCGCACATTATGGTTTACAATAAGCCACTGAACTTCATCCAATAAATCTGGTATTTTTTGAACTTCATCTATTATTATAGGTTGAGATTCCTGTTGTTCGGAGGGACCAAGTGCCAAGTACTGCTCTCTTAAAATCTGAGGATGATGGATTAACTTTCTATATTCGGTTGAAAGTAATAGATCTATATATATTGAGTTTGGAAATATTTTTTTTAAGAGAGTAGACTTTCCGGATTGTCTTGGACCCCATAAAAAATAACTTTCGTGCTCTATTGCCTCAAAAATTGCTCTTCTAGTATACATGACATTCTAATTATATACTTTATTTTGTCATGATGCAAATAG
>MFRH01000093.1:1571-8823 GCA_001783275.1 Candidatus Margulisbacteria bacterium GWF2_35_9 | reverse complement strand
TCTCGCCGAATTTTCAACCAAAAAAATTCCACGCTTCTTTCGTTGGCTATTTCTATACCTACTTCGTACAGTCCCTTATGTTCTCCAAATTTTTTAGAAGTTGTCGGCTTGTGCGGCGTAGCATGAAAATCGTAGACTGAAGCTTCAGCAAAAATTGAAGGGGTAAACCATAGGACTAATTTCTTACGGCACTACTCATTCCTAGAGGAAACTTCTGCTACTTCTAGTTTACCGTTTTTTAAATCTTGGATAATTTGTTTCATTCCACTACCTCCCAATGGCCACCTTTGGTTGCCCCTATTCTTTTAATGATATTTTCTCTCTTTAATTCTTCTAAATGTTGTTTTATGGTAGCATCAGACTTGCCTAATATATTACAAAGTTGCGTTCTTGTATAATAAGAATCTGCTCTTAATAATCTAATAATCGCTTTTTTTGTGGTTTCTTGGGTGGTTTCTTGGGTGGTATTAATGGCATTATTTTTTAAACCTTGGCTAGTATCCTGAATTTTAACTCTAAAAAAGTCTCCAATCTCTTCAAGACTAATTTTTACGGCAGAATAGTCTATCAAGGAATTATTAATTCTAGTGAATCCTGTACCATATTTTTCAATATCTCCTGTTAGAAAGAATGCATCCGTTAATAACTTGTTTCTATGAGAAGCAATATAATTATTTGTTCGCAGACTCTCTAACGTAATATTACCAAAAAGATTCCCCTTGAGATAAGATAAGCTCTAATTCTTTTTCACTCATGGAGTTATTTTATCAGAATATTATTAAATTGTAATTTCTTTCGTTCCTTTCCTTTAGCCCTTGATCGAGGTGGTACATTTTTACTTTATCGCTTGATACAAATTTACATTGCCAAAAACAAAACAAATCTATTTCTTGTTGTTTCATATATCCCCTATTCTAGAGATTGGGGGTATGGAATCAGGTTTTGTATATCTAAATCTTTTTAGACAGGCAAGAAAACCGGATCATTCTTGCTACAGGGTTAACAGGTTATTTTTTATTAGCAGTAGTGTTTCTTTTTTTAATATTGTTCTAATTTTTTTAAATTCTTCTGGCAATAACAAATAGTTTAAATCTTGATCAATTACAGTCTGAGAGATTTTGCTTTCAATAAAAACAAATAATCCTTCCAAAAAACCTTCAATTGTTTGATTGCTATATTTTTCAATAATATTTCTATCATACTCATACCCCTGTAAAAAAAAATAATGGATATCGTATAAATCTCTCGCTGCTATTGATCCACGTTTTTTATATCGATCAACGAAGGCGATTAATTTGTTAGCAAACATCGTCTCAACGGTCTGACAAAAAAGCACTCTATCTATATCAACTAAACGCACTTGTTCGTACTTGTTGCCAAGTAATGGAGGGAAAAACGTATCAATTTTTAAGTTGTTTCGTCCTTCATTATTGCTATATTTCAAAAAATACTGAGGAACTCGACTGCTTTGATCTTTTATCATTAAGCCTAAATCCATAAAAATAGTCTCCAGCAATTTTTTTACTTTTGGAATTTCATGTTCAGTTCCCATGTAATCAAAATCTAAATCAACAGAAAAACGATTTAATAAATTTCTGATCGCAGCACAGGTGCCACCTTTAAAATACAATACTGAAGCCAAATAACTATCATCTGCAATTTTAGTTAATATCCGATATAACCATAATCTGTGTATCGAATCTTTTTTATTGGGTAGTAACATTATAGCCTATTTCCTTTTGAATTTTATGAACGTCATTCCAATCAATCAGCTTATAAGCATCAAAATAATAGCGTGGATTATAGTATAATAAATCCGCAACTGCTCTACTTATAGTTGCTTTATAATATCCTGCGTCTAAAACAATTCCAGCCATATTATATAAGTACTTATTATTTAATTTTCTTGATTGATACTCATTTTTTTCTAAACTAAACTTTTTTGATTTTGAACTTATTATAGTAATAATTGAAGAATTCTGAAAAATAACGCCTTTTTCGGCTAATACAGTCTCACAGCTAATATATGAAAATCCATTGATCACTTTAATGCCTAATAATAAGGGATCAATATCTGCAGGTTTTCTTACTGAATATAACCCCTTATATATTCTAAACAATAATCCTTTTTGAGAATATCTTTTTAAGGTGGTATACAGGTTGTTTTTATCAAGAATACCCCATAAATTCGCTAAATCTTTTGCATGAAAAACAACTTCTCCCATTGATGCAAGTTTAGAAAATCGGCTAGATGTGTTTCTTTTTTCTGTACTCATATGTACAGAATATCACAACATTATATCGGAATCAAGAAGCTGCCCCAAAGGTCTTTGTCTGTTTATATAATCTTCAAGAGTTTTGATATTATCCATATTATTTACACAAAGTAACGCATATCGTTACTATTAGCAACTAATTGCCTATTCCGATAGTTAAATGTGAATAGATAAAAAATTGTTTAGTTGTTTATTCGTTTATGAATTATGGGTGAATTCGTAGTCATCTAAACTTCCAATCATCTAATCGCTACTATTAATGTCAATATTAATTGCTGCAATTATAAAATTAACGGATAACATTATAGGTAATATCGAGAGCATCACAGTTCCTGTAGAATTAACAATTCCCTGGGAGATTGAAAACCACCATCTATAGGTTCCAAAAACGATCCCCCATAGTAAGAAAGGAACGCCAAACAAAAGGTAAACAGACGCCATATTAAAATCGTAGATATAATACTTTAAAAAAATTCTTTTTATAAGACTACGAGTTAATTGAAACGGAAACTCCACAAGAATTCTCAATACGTGCAAAGAACTTTTTTCAGCGCCATATTTAGCCGGTATCGCAACATCCTTGACTCTTGCTCCAATAATGTTGAGATTGACTAACATGTCCGTTTCAAAATAGAATCTCTTCGACAATTTTTCTAGAGGAAGTTTTTTTAGAGTTACTACAGTAATTGCCGTATAGCCATTTGAAGGATCCATTATTTTCCAATATCCAGACACAGCCTTCTGCCAGAAAGATAAAACCCCATTCCCAAATAATCTGATTTTAGGCATACTTTTTAAGGCAGAAAAATCTTGAAATCGGTTGCCTTTTGCATAATCAAATCCATCTAGAATGATTGGGCTTATTAATTCTTGAATTCGAATGGGGTCCATTTGTCCATCACCATCCAGCTTAACCCCAATATCAGCACCAAGTTCTATGGCTTTTTTGTAGCCACTAATCATTGCCCCACCCACCCCTAGATTTTTCTTATTATGAATAATGATGACATCCTTCATATGGCTAATTTCTTTATAGGAATCCTCCGGGCAAGCATCGTTAACCACAATAATATAATCAACAAAAGAAGGGATTGATTCAACTACAGATCGAATTTGGGCTTTCACTTTATAAGCCGGAATAATAACGGCAATCTTCTCTTTATTTGTTGGCTTCATTTAATCTATTCTTTTCATTTGTTACGAACTTAAATTTATTCATAAACTCAACCAAACCAAGTGCGAAAAAAACACCCAAACTTGGATACGTGATTATGCGATAACGCGAATCGTAGTCAATTACCATAAACACATGGATCATCCAAACAACGATTACCCAAAGAATTAAAAACTCTAAATAATCTCTATTTTTTATATTGGAATTATCTCTTTTTAAGAACGCTTTAAATAGTCCCCATAACGCAAAGAAGTAAAATGGTACATAATAAAAATAGTTTACAATAGTATGTCTAAGAGAATGATCCTTAAGACTAATATTCCAAAAATAAACCATACGCTTTATAAACAAGGCATTAAAATATTTGAATCGCTGCATATTATCAAAGGTATCAAACTGATCCGAATTTTTTATGTAAGTATCGTAATGTTGATGGATAACACTCCCCTCTTTAAAATGAGTAAACATTTCAACCAAAGACTCATAACGAGAAAGCGCTGAAGTGAGAATAACAAAAGACATTATAAAACCAGCAATATACAGATAAATTAAGTTGGACTTATTCGTATGTTTAATCCATTTATATATTAGAAATATTAATGATATTGGGACTAATACCAATGCCGTTGGTCGTGTTAGGAACAACATGAAACCAATAAATAGAAATCCAATAATTTTTAGCAAATTAAGTTTATCGAAATCGCATACTTTTACGTACATATAAAGAAAGAGTATTACAAGACTTAGAAACAAGGGATCGGTTAATAAATATCTGTCCCACTGGAGCACCTCAAAATTAAGAGCCACAAAGAGAGTAGAAAAAATAGCGTAATTCGGTTTAACAAACTTCAATAGTATTTTATATAACAAAACAAAGGATAAAGATGAAAGGATTATTTGAATAAGAACTACAAAATCTTTTGAACTATGGCCTATTTTAAAAATTAACGACAGAAACAAGGGATACACAGCATAATTGATATTATCCATAGCATATGTTTTCAAATACTTCACAACACCTTCATTCAAACATAAATTTGCTGCATTGATGTACCAAGTGGAATCAGTTCCCAAACTGACACCCTTGGTTACTAAAAAGATAACTTTAACACATAATATTATTGAGAATAAAATGAAGGCAGGCCGTTTAAATCTATTCATGAATGACATATTATTTATCTCCTAATATTGCTTTAGTCAGTTCCAAATATTTTTTTATCACATTTTTTTCATCATATTCATTTTCTGCTTTTTTTCTGGAATAAGCCCCCATTGCTTGTTTTTTATTATAGGGCAAGTCAATAAACTTAATCATCGCTTTTGCTAATTCGTTTGCATTTCTAACTGGAACCAAGAAACCGTTTTTCCCTTCATCAACTGTTCCACGACATCCCGGAACATCCGTTGTGATAATTGGCCGTCCCATTGCCATGGCTTCCAGATTTGTACGTGGGGTTCCTTCTCGATAGGAAGGTAAAACAAAACAATTGCATTCTTTTAAAAATGGAACGACATCTTGCTTTTCACCCAGATAGGAAACACTATTGTTTTTATTAATTTGCATGAATTCTTTTTCACTAATACCGGCATGATTTAGCTCGTCTATCGGCCCGATTAAAGTAAACTTTGCATCCGGAACCTTTTTGAGTACTATTTCCGCAGCTTCAATAAATTCAAGAATGCCTTTGTCTTTTAATAACCTTGCGATCATTAAAAAACTATTTGTTTTAGGTAAAGGTAAGGGTTTAAAAAAATCAAGATTTATGCCGGAACCGGGCGTGATAATACATTTAGACTGGTCCATCTTAAACTTATCAATAAATAAAGCCTGATCATCACTATTTTGAAAAATAAATTTCTCTGGAACTTTAAATGCAAAAGAATATAAGCGTTTGATAAGATTATGAATGAGTTTTTGATCGTTTTGAATAAATAGATACCCGAGGCCTGTTATACTTGGAACTATTTTAACTCCTAATACTTTACAAACCAAAGCAGCATAAATATTGGGTTTAATTGTAAACGAAAACACAATCGCTGCTTTTTCTTTTTTAATTTTGAAATATAGCTCCATTAGCAGAGCAATATCTTTTAATGGATTCATGCTTTTACGATCTAGGTTCTTTAGTTCGATGCAATGAAACTTGCTTAGCTTCTCTGAATACTCATCCTTAGGTGCGATTAAGGCTACTTCATAGCCATGGGTGATGAATGTGCTGATTAAGCTATGGCGAAATTTGTAGAAATAGAAAGATGAATTGGCTATAAAAACTATTTTAGATTTTGTCATTGATTATACTTTCATTTTAATAAAATTAGAACATAACCCCTCCGTCAGCATTTGGCTGACACCTCCCCTTAACAGGGGCGGAAAAGTATATTTGTTGATCTTTCATTTTAATTATTATAGCAATTATTGCAAATAAAATCGCTAAGGGATTTATAAGGAATCTTTGGTTAAATATACTATAATGTCTTTCTGACTGAAATGGAGGAAGATTTAACTTATAAATACTTATATTTTTAATGTCAGACTTTACATGTTAGCTAACTTTGTTTGTTTTTTTCGTCTTTCCAACTGTCTCTGCTTCGTTTTCTTTGCGTCAAATAAAATGAATGATTATTTATTTTTTACGGAACTTGCTCTCTCGAATTTTACATACTCAGCTAAAAAAATAATCGCAATTAAGGTAAAGAATATTGCCAAGGTATTAATTATAATATAATTCATGCGATACTTTTTTATATCAACCGGCTTAATGAAGGGTTGATCAATAACCGTAACCAAAGGTTTAACTGAAGAAAAACCCAACTCTTCATTGGTTGGATCGATTGCATTTATTATGTTTTGCAGGTTTGTTATAAGTAATTCTTTATCATAACCTTTATATGATAACACTAAAACATTGGATTCTCTCTCAGTTGATATTTGAAAAGGACGTCTGACCGCCATTAATTTTTCTAATAAAGATTTTTTAACAGCCACATGATCTTCCTTTGGCATGTGATTATTTAATTGCCTGCTATACAATATCGTGATAACTGCCTCTTTCTGAGTCGGGAATTTATTTCCACTAAACTCCAATGCTGATTCCATTTGCGATTCTGATTGTTTTACAAGCAAAGATGCCTCAGCTTCATAAATTGTTTTCGCTGAGTAAGCTGTCATAGAAAAAAACACAAAAGAAAAAAGAGTGATGCCGATTATGACTATTTTATATTTTAGCAAAGAGTTAAATAGATCAATTACTTTCATATGAGAAAAAATTATACTACAGCTCGTTGTTTATTTACAAACAAATTAGGATTACGTTTCTTTGTAATCTAGATAGATTTAATAGATAAACTTTCTTTTAATCGTAAAAGAAAGTTAAAAAGAAAACTTTGTGCTGATCTGCGTCTCCATGAAATAGCATCAACTCATTCCGCTAACGCTCGAATTGGACATCGTGTCCATCTCGCTGAATTTTCATCCAAGAAAATTCCACGCTTCTTTCGTTGGCTATTTCTATGAATACTTCGATAGGCACTCTTAAAAACAGTTCGTAGTAATAACATGCAAATGATATTACTTATTGCCTTTTCCCAAACTAAATATCTTTTCATTGATAACAAGTGGCTGTCGGCGAAGGAGCTCGTAATAATAAAACACAACAAAAACAACGACATATGGGAATTTATACCGGACAACTGTACCAAAGTTAAAGACAACCAAACCATATATACATTCCCCATTGATAAGGGTTTCACCGGTCTTGACCACCACAACAGGAAATTGTTCTATAATTAGATTAAAATAAGT
>MFRH01000093.1:0-1550 GCA_001783275.1 Candidatus Margulisbacteria bacterium GWF2_35_9 | reverse complement strand
CATGCAAATATTTCAAATTGAATTTTAAATATTTGCAAGGAGGCAAAAAATAACAAAACCCCTCAGTCGACTTTGTCGCCAGATCCCCTTGATACTTCAATTTCGACAAGCTCAGATAAATTCAGGGGAGGGAGGAAAATAAATCACCCACCCCGTCTCGCACGCGAGCCAGACACAATCCAGAACCACCCCTCCGCCATACACAAAGTGTATGGCACCTCCCCTTGGTAAGGGGAGGAAAATAAAATGAACTTTCAACTGTTTGAGCTAAGATATTTTCGTTAATATTTTCAAAGATCCCCATTCATGGGTGAATTTGGATATATTCCAGAAAATACTGCAGTGAGTTTTGAAAGTTCTTGATTTTTTGTGAGCAAAACTTTATTTTGCGAAACTGAATGAACGCCGACATAAAGGAGGAAAAGCAAACAGGAAGTTTGCGTCAGTGAATGAATGGTGGTGAATGGAGGTTTTCAGGAAGAAAACCGAGAGTGACTCGTTTTTCACCTGTCATGGCGAAGCCCTTTAAGGACGAAGACTGATCAAAAAAAATGCTATATCATAAAAGCCGCATATAAGGGGACAGCTTTAATATTATTCTCAAGTCCAAAGTTTCTAGAAGATACTCTTATGCTATAAGCAGGTTTATATTTTGCGACATAAACGCTTAGACTTCTAGATTTAACATTTATTGAAGATTTCACCTCTATGGGTATTGGTAATCCGTTAATATTAACTACAAAATCAACTTCAGCGATAGACTGCGATTCCCAATAATGGATAGGATATCCATTACTACATAAAGCTTGAGCGACATAGTTTTCTATGATGGCACCTTTAAAAATAGACTGTTTTTGATCAATTACAAGCAAAGACTCCATCGTTATTCCAGCATTCTGAGCAAGCAAACCTATATCTGCCATATAAAGCTTAAACGCACTTAGGTCTAGATACCCAGACAAAGGAACCAGCCCATGACTCACTCTCGCACATTTATAAACGATCCCGGCAGAGGCAAGCCAATCCAAGGCTACGCCAAAATGAGAGGCACTTGCTCCTTTTTTTAATAACTTATACTGAAATTTTTTATTCTCTTTTGCTAATTGAGCAGGAATACTCTCAAATGCAGTTCGAACCTTCACTGCCTCCGTTGCCGTTGTATATTTAGCCATATCTGCAAGATATGCGGTAAGAATATTTGATTGCGTTTTGCTAGCATTAATAAAACTTTTTTCATTAGAGTAATCTAAAACTACAGCTGGCATACCACCAATTAATAAATAAATATTCAACAATTCCAAAGCTTGTTCATGAAATAACTGGATCATTTTTTCATTTGTTTGGAAACAATCTTTAATGACATCTACCAACTGTTTTTTATTTAACGCCCACAAAAATTCTTCAAAATCCAAAGGATGAAGCGTTTCTATTTGCACTTTTCCGACAGGGAATGATTGGGTTTCCCTATTAACAGCAACACCGAGAAGACTACCTGCTGCAACGACATAGTAATCATTGGCATTTTCAGCAAAATATTTTAAAGAGACTAA
>MFRH01000092.1 GCA_001783275.1 Candidatus Margulisbacteria bacterium GWF2_35_9 | reverse complement strand
ACAGTTGCCGTTATTGGTTCTTTTAGTTTAAATGATTGATATGCATCTTTCCAAGTTTGCTCCCAGTCAGCTCGTTTCTTAGATAGTAGTGTATATCCTTCTTTCGTTTCGAGTTTTAAAATGTAAAGGAGAATTTCCTCACCAACTTTGAGCATGGCTTTCTCTTCGCTAATATTGTTTCCTAGTTCTTCGTTTGAAACAAATCCTTCGCACTTATAACTAATATCGACAAATATTCCTGCTTTTTCGATTGTTAGAATAGTACCAGTGATTATTTCGCCTTCCGAGAAATTATGCAGTGCCATTCCATAAATCTCATCAATATTTTCATCATAAACTTTTGCCGATTTTTTTTTGTCTGAGTATGCATTTGGAACATCTTCCTTAATTGAATTCGTGGATACTTCGTCTTTTATGTGTGAAGTTTCGATTTTGTCTTCTGTTTTGGCAATAATTTCTGATTCTACTTTTTCTTCAGCGACAGGTGTTTCATTTATTATTGTATCCTGTGCAGCTGTTTCGACAGTAGTATTAATAACTTCGGGTTCAATGCTTATTACTCGAGTAGATTCTTGCTTTTTTTGTGATTCATCGGTTAACGATGTTTTGAGGGATTTTTCGAAATCGGATTCTTCTCCTAACGTTGTGCCTCGTAAAGAAAATCCTAAAGAATCAGCAGATATACTTTTTTTTGGTTCTTCATCCTTTAATATAAAATTATTACCTTTTGTTTCCCCTAGCTTTGTTCCTTCAAATTCGTTGACCATCAAAAACCACTCTCCTTTAAATTAGCAAAATATGACAAGATGCTATGATATTATGCGTCATTCTACTATAAAATCGAGTAATCTGGCAATTTTTATTTAGCTTCTGTTTCTAAGCATCCACTCAAGAATACTATCGATTATATTCTGTTATTGATTGACTCTTTTTATTTGATCAAATAGAATTCATATAAATAATTACTATTATGAGGTAAAACATGGCGCAAACATACAATCACTCTCTCTTTGAAAAAAAATGGCAGGACGAATGGGATAAATTTAATATTTATAGGACGACAGAAGACTCATCATTTCCTGATAATAAAAGATATTATATATTAGACATGTTTCCGTACCCTTCGGGATCTGGACTTCACGTAGGACATCCAGAAGGATATACCGCTTCAGATATATTAGCTAGATTTAAGAGAATGAATGGTTTTAATGTGCTGCATCCCATGGGTTGGGATGCGTTTGGTCTTCCGGCAGAGAACTACGCAATGAAAACGGGAATTCATCCGTCTATATGTACTGCAGATAATATTAAGAATTTTAAACGACAAATAAAAAGTATTGGATTTTCATATGATTGGGAGCGTGAAATTGATACAACGGATCCGCAATATTTTAAGTGGACTCAATGGATTTTTATAAAACTATTTAATGCAGGACTGGCTTATGAATCTACATTCCCAATCAACTGGTGTCCATCCTGCAAAACAGGGTTGGCTAATGAAGAGGTTGTAGATGGTAAATGTGAGAGATGTAGTTCACCCGTTGGAAAAAAAAATCTTCGTCAGTGGATGTTAAAAATAACAGCATATGCTGAGCAACTATTAAATGATCTGGATAGCTTAGATTGGCCTGAACCCATTAAACTAATGCAACGAAATTGGATCGGAAAAAGTACGGGAGCTGAAGTTATATTTAATATTGACCAACATAAAGAAAATGTCACAGTGTTTACAACACGACCGGATACTCTTTTCGGAGCAACTTATATGGTATTGGCACCCGAGCATCAGTTACTGAGCAAAATAGTGACGAAAGAAATGAAGCACGATGTCGATACGTATATCAAGACTGCAGTTAATAAATCGGACACTGAGAGAGCTTTTTTAAATAAGGAAAAAACAGGGGTATTTACGGGTGCATATGCGATTAATCCTGTGAATGGAGCTAAAGTTCCAATTTGGGTGGCAGACTATGTTTTAATTACCTATGGAACGGGTGCAATTATGGCTGTACCCGCACACGATGAGAGAGATTATGAGTTTGCGACACAGTTTAATATTCCAATTATCCAGGTTGTAGAAAATCCCGATAAGAGTGCTCCAGAACAAAAATTATTTACCGGAGATGGGATCGCTATAAATTCTGGAAAGTATAACGGATTGAAAACAATCGAATTTAAAGAAAGTATAATCAAAGATTTAGAAGACAAGAACCAGGGAAAAGCCACTGTAAATTATAAATTAAGAGATTGGGTATTTTCACGTCAACGATATTGGGGAGAGCCAATTCCAATTGTTCATTGTGACAAATGTGGTGTCGTAGCAGTCAATGAAGCGGATTTGCCTCTGTTACTACCTAAAGTTGAAAAGTTTGAACCTTCTGGGACAGGTGAGTCGCCATTGGTTAATATTTTGGAATGGGTCAATACCACCTGTCCAAAATGTGGCGGTTCAGGAAAACGTGAAACAAATACGATGCCTCAATGGGCTGGATCGTCTTGGTATTATCTACGTTATATCGATCCAAAAAATAACGATTGTCTAGCAGATACGGAAAAGTTGAAATATTGGTTGCCAGTGGATTCCTATATCGGTGGAGCAGAGCATGCGGTTCTTCATTTGTTGTATTCACGGTTTTGGCACAAATTTCTTTATGATCAAGGAGTGGTTCCATCCTCTGAGCCATATGCGAAACTAACAAATCAAGGCTTAATAATGGGTGAAGATGGACAGAAAATGTCAAAATCATTAGGCAACGTAATTAATCCAGATGATGTAATCAATGAATATGGTGCCGATGTTATGCGTTTGTATGAGATGTTTATGGGCCCACTGGAGATGTCAAAGCCATGGTCAACCAAGAGTATATCAGGAAGCCGACGCTTTTTAGAAAAAGTATGGCGATTACTGGAAAAACCGATTGGTGTAAATATAAAGATGAGTTCTGAGTTAACAAAAGCTATGCATAAGGCAATAAAAAAAGTGACTGAAGATTTGGAAGATTATAAATTTAATACAGCGATTAGTGCGTTAATGATATATTTAAATGAATTAGCAAGTTCCGAAGAGATACATAAGCAAGCTTTTGAAAATCTATTGATTCTTTTAGCTCCATTTGCCCCTCATATCACTGAAGAATGTTGGAGCCTCTTAGGAAACGAGTTTAGTATACATAAACAACCTTGGCCTAGTTATAAAGAGAAATATTTAGTTGAGAGTACGATGACTTATGTGTTTATGGTAAATGGAAAAGTCAGAGGGAAAAAAGACTTGTCAGCTGACATCAGGAAAGATGAATTATTATCGATTGCAAAAGAGGTATTAGGGAAACATTTGCTGAATCAACAAATATTAAAAGAAATTATTGTACCTCAAAAACTAGTAAATTTTGTTGTGAAATAATGACCACAACCGCAATAATTCTTGCGTCTGGAGAGGGTAGTCGTTTTGGAGGGTCATCGTCAAAGCAATTAGCTAAGTTAAAGGATAAGACGGTTGTTGAATATACTCTCGATGCATTTGAGAAAAATTCGAATATAAATGAGATCATTTTGGTTATTAATCCAAAATATCGCAAAGAATTTATAGAAATGATTAATAGAAATAGTTTCAATAAAATATGTAAAGTCGTTGATGGGGGAATGACCAGACAAGAATCATCTTATAACGGCGTTATTTCATGCCGGCCAATATCAAAGAAAATTCTTATTCATGATGGAGCGCGTCCATTTGTTAGCGACCGGATGATAGATGACACTGTTGTTGCCTTAAATCAGAATGAAGCAGTTAGTGTGGTTATGAATTCTGTAGATACTCTGTATGAATTTGATACAAATGGGAGCTTAATAAATATTCCTAATCGGTCGTTATTTAAGCGTGTTCAAACCCCTCAAGGTTTTCGATTAGAGATTATTCGAAAAGCGCATGAATTGGCTAAAAATGACTCCCGAACAGATTTTACAGATGACTGTAGTATGGTTTTTTATTATAAGTTGGCATCTATTGTGTGTGTTGAAGGCGAAGAAGCCAATAAAAAAATAACGTTTGTAGACGATTTACCCGAGTAGTTCTTCTGCAACTTTCTTGCCAGATCGAAGATGTATGACTTCAGTGTTTTCCAAATATCCGTTTAAGTATTTCCATCTTAGGGCACTATAAGTGGCAGAATCATCTCCGCCATAAGTGGCTATAAACTTTTTTGGAAATAGACGATTTTTTAGCTCTGTAAAATAGACATAACTATTAACAGCAAAAATAGGGCCTGCAACTGTACACATGAACGGTTTTTTTATTTTATAACGTTTGTTGTTGATTCCTTTATAAGATCTTGATGGGAAAAAAAGATTCATTTCCGGATTGCAGTTGTTCTTTTTATAACGCATGCCTAACATTCCAACCTTTTTAATATTTGTAACCGCTTCGATCATTCGATTAAAATCATCAATTTTGAAAATGATATCTGGATCGATCGATACAACGGCTTTTGGTAAGTTGTTTTTGTTGATATATTTTTGCCCATAGTTATTAACTGCTAATGCTTTCCCTATATTTTTATTAATAAAATTTAAGTCAAGTCTGGCGTGTTTTAGTGACTTTAAGTAAGTTTGTATTTTTTTATCTGAATTATTATCAAGGACAACGACGTAAACGTCTGGATTAACTTCTAGCAAGTCCATGACACACGACATGCATGATTCAATCGCATCTAAGTGATGATAGGTAACAATAAAGATAATAATTTTATTTTTAAATTCAAGATGATTAAATCTTGAGACATAGTAATCAGCCGTTTCTGTTTTAAGAAGTTCTTTACTCGAAATAGCCGTGCCATTATATTTTTTAATAATATTGAATTTCATATTTACAGTATAGAATATCACGAATTATATGTATATTCTATTTAGCCTAAATTTGCTTATATTGCCATATAAATCCACGTTTGATAGTCACCCATAATATATACGAACACTGTTAATTGGAATATAATAAATAAAAAAATACAAGTAAAGGGACAGCATATCTATGAATAATATCGGTTTAATGATGACTTATAACGAAGAGGATATTATTGAAGAAGTGATGGAAGCGAATAAAAAGTATTTTGATGTCATTTTGGTCCTAGATGGATCTACCGATAAAACCCCCGAGATTATTAGAAGTTATAATAATGTTAAATACTTTTTAAACGAACAGGATATATTCCCAAAACGAAAAATATATGATGGTGCGAGACAATTTCTGTTAGAGAAAGCTCAGGAACTTTATGGATATGAAGGGTGGTTTACTCTCTTGCACGGTGATGAAATTATGGTAGATAATCCCAATGATATTATCCAAAGAGCCGACCAAAAGGGCGTGGAAAGAGTAAATTGGCATGCGCTTAATTTTTTTTTGCATCGGTCGCAAAAAGACTCGTATGATCCGAATAAACCTATCCAAGAGCAGGTTATTTATTTTCAACCCGGTGGCATAGAAATAAGACAGTTTAAAAATAAAAAGGGGATTTATTATAATTTGAATCAAATGGGGAATGTTGTTCCGCATGGAGTAAAGCAAAGCACATTGCTAGATTATCCCATTTTTAAACACTATGTTCATCGATCGCTTAAACAAGTGATGAACAGACCGAGTACGGGTTTTGCAAAGAATAAAACGGAAAATATAAAAAATCAGGACATTGATTTCGATAAAGTATTTTTAGAGAAATTAGACCCTAAAAAAAAGCAAATTAGAATTTACGATGGTAGTTTCCATGAGTTAGAACCTGGAAGTAGACCGTCATTCTTCAACCAATGGTTGGCTTGGCGACATTATAGACCCATCGACTGGGGTGTCTTGACTCCCATTATTCCAAAAAAGTATCGCAATAAATAAATCATGTCAGTAACAAAGAAAATATTAATTATTCGACCAGATGAAATGGGCGATGTCATTTTAACCTTTCCCATGCTTTTAGAATTAAAAATAAAATTTCCCAGGTCTGAAATATATTATTTGTGTGCTGAATATACAAAACCTTTGATAGAAATGCATCCCCTCGTCAGTGGCGTTATTATCGATAAACTGAATAAGGGAAAAAGTGTTAAGAATATGACAAGTCAACTAATTGAAATGAAAGCGTATCAGTTTGATATTGTGATTCATTGTTACAACGAGTTTTTATATGCATATCTAGCGCTGAGAGCAAAGATCCCAATCAGAATCGGTGATGCTTCAAAATTGGCACCAAGACTTCTTCATAATTATAAAGTGTCTCAAGGGTTTCGAAATATCATGAATCATGAAGTCGATTTAAACTTGAAGTTACTGGAACCATTGGGAATTTCTAAACCAGATCAAGGAATTTTTGGTTTTGAGAATTATCGATCCAATGAATCGACTCTTATCAAGTATCATTTACAAAATAAGCGATACGTTATTATTCATCCAGGACTAGGTAAAGGTAATCGTAAATGGCCGATCAATAATTATAAAAAAATAGTAACGTTTCTACAGGACGAAGGCTTTATGGTTGTTGTAACAGGTGGAAAAGCAGAGGTAGAAAGAAATAATAGTATATCGTCGGGAATGTGTGATGTGATCAATTTAACCGGTAGAACCGATATTTTGGAGGTGGCGGATATCATTCGAAACGCCACTTTTTTTGTATCGGTGGATACTGGCCCCATGCACTTGGCTGCTGCACTTAAAATACCTGTTGTATTATTATCACCATCAAAATATGTTAAACCAAACCGTTGGGGGCCATATGGTGTATCAAATACGGTGGTTTCACCAAAAGGTGCATGTAAAAAACGATGTTTCCCTTACTCGTGTCAAGACACCGATTGTATGGATGCGTTAACCGTCGATGATGTCAAAATGGGAATTAGACGAATCAATCTGAAATCAAATTTTGTCGCAATCGATCAAATTAAGAAGAAGTGGCTGAAAGTATCACTAAATATTTTAGACCTAGCAAGTAACCTTTTGATTGATGAGGAGTATCATGTTTATCAGAAAAAGGACATAAGCGGTAGTTTGCTTAAATTTATTGTTGAAAATGACATCAATCTAATCATAAAAGATAAAATTACGTGGATTGACCGAATTATGAACAGTTTAGTGGCCATATATTTGTCCCATCCACCGGTATTTATAACAACGGATCAGTATAAAAAAAGTGGTATTGTCTTTTAGTGTAGTAAAAGCAAAAAAGAATAAATTATCTGTAAATCAGCAGGTTGAAAAATTTCTTGATTATAGAATAGAGACTGGCTTTTTTTTGTTTAATTGCTTCAGTTGGATTCGTTTCCATCATTCCAGATGAAAGCATATTTACAATATGAGCGAATGTGCTGTTCGGATGATAAATCTTGAAATTAGTTTTAGATAATAGGATCATATCAACCAAGGCATCTTGAACGGATTCAGATGGTGTTTGAACATTATTACTCCAACCCGTAAGAGCGTTGTCTTTGAATACATAATTATCTTTTTTGTTGAAATAAACCAACGGGAAGGCATTTTTTATAGCCATTTCATATTCTAGAGAATCGGAACAAACAAAAAATTTAACGGTGTTGTTTTTTTTATATTCCTCATTCATCTTATAGATATAAGTTTGAACCGTTATTCCTCCTGCTTCGAAATCAGTCCCACGAGCATGAACTCCAATAAAAGATTTGTCCAACTTTAAAGACGTCTCAACAAAGAGTCGTTTTTCTTCAATAATTTTAATTGGTATTAGCCAATCAAAAAAAACCTTACATTCGTCGGCTGTTGGCCCGGCGAGGTAATCATTACTGTAAATAACTATCAGTTCATTTTTATCACTTTGTATTTCTACTGTTGTCTCCAATGGTTTAATTTTGCTCTTTTTAGCGATTGGCAATAATTCAGGACTATAAGTTCGAATCCAATCCATGTGGGTGTAAAAGGAAATTCGTTTCTTCGATAATATCTGATCTAAGGTAATAACATCGATTTTGTTAGAAAAAAGATGAGAAAACACAGCGCCACAGCGCATATCGGGTTCCCAAACGATAGCTAGCTTCCTATTTGTTTTTTTTGAGAGGGCATAGCATGATGCTAACGGCTTAAGACGATTGCCTAAGCCACCTTTGCATATGTTGACTATCATGCGCCAAAACTCTTTAGTAACGTATTTCGGCGACTTTCAACTATTTTCCAGTTTGCAATATATTTTGAGAAATCGTTTGCTCTTTTTTTCTGTATAAACGTCATCCCCAAGTCCTTAGCTGAGTGCTCAACCTTAATAAACTTATCTTCATATTGGCCCAACTCGTTTAATCCAAAAAATTCTTTAACTGCGAAATCCGGAGTTTCCCAATCTATTCCCCCATAGGTATCATATCCCTTAGCAGTATTTCCAGTTAATTTTCCTGCACAGGGGTGATTCGCTTTATGAATATATCCTTTCCAAGCGGTGTCATGAAAAATGATCCAACCATTTACTTTTAGGAGCGGCCACCAGCTTTTTAATTCACATAAAACTTGTTCTTTTGCATGGATACTATCTACAAAAATGATAGAAGGAGTGAATGACTTATCTTTTCCATAGTTTTCACCGGTGGATACGGAGTCTGCATTAACATATGTGTAGTTTGGATTTAATAATAGGGTTGGATCTATTGCAGGAATGGGATCAACTCCAATCACGTGATTGTTTTTTTCTATGGCATTATTTAATAGTATTTTAGAACTCCGACCAGTTTCAACACCCAAATCAACAAATGTATTATTTATTCCCATAGACTCAACTATTTCCATAAATCGGATGACATTTATCCCTAGTTCTCCATCAATTAATTCTTTAATTTGTTTGTCGGATAAAACATTAAACATTTTTGACTTTTTTTTAAATAGTGTATTAATTAAAAAATTAAGCATAATAGAAGACTCCTTAGAATGTATAGATTTATAATGCTATTGATCCCAGCGCTCGAGGTTAATTCGATTATCTTTGCAATACTTAATTATATTTTCTTCACGAGGAACTGTTAAATGCTTATCTTTTTCATCCATAAAACTTGTGTGAAATTCACAGTGTATCTTTTTGACATCTTTTATTGTGCCTGTTTCTATCATTTTTTCTAGGACGTCATATTCAGCGGATTCAATATCAAATTTTATGATAATATTTCTATACTTGGTTTTTAAATCTGAAATTAAGCTTATAATGTTTATGCACTTTACCTTTATGTTCTTAAATTGGGTTGTCCCGAATGTTTTGTTTAGATATTCGTCACTTGAATAACCGCTATTGTGTTCTTTTATTAGACTTCCGCCAAAATCAGTGTCACTTATAAAACTAAAAACTTTTACAGAATCATCGATGTAAATTGCATTATTAAAAATTTTTATGTTGTCTTGATTTGAATACTTAGATTGAAGAATTTTGAAACAATTCGGATTGGGATCAAACAGTATATAGTCGAAATTTTTTTTGTAAATTTTTCTAAAATGCTCAAATCCTTGACCAATATTAGATCCACAATCAAGATAAACATCTTTCAATTTATTGCTTTTATTAAAAATCAATGAACTCTCCTTTAAATAATATATTAAAATCCAATCTTTTGTCCTTCATCAAATGGGAAATTATTTTCTACGAAATAATGATGCAAGACATTTTTATAATAATTATTTTTTAATTTTACATCTAAGCTTAAAAACTCCTGTACAACATCCTTGTCAAGGAATGGATAACGGCTTTCGAGCCCATAAGCACCACCCACATACTCTTCTTTTGCCAAGTAGGATTCCATGGTTGATCCATAAAAAGAAGGCCAAGGGAAAATAGTGGTTAAATCCTTTGGAAATAAGCCACCGAAATTACTGTGCTGATATTTACTTTCTCCGCCAAATCCGTAATCACTGAATATTTCGTCTCCACCCATGCCACTTAAATGTATTTTCCGATTGTCTCTTTTAGCTTTTCTGCTTAAATTGCTAAACTGATTACTGCCATTGTCATCAACCAATGCGAGGTCGTATTCATTATAGTCAGTTCTTCCAGAATGAATGGTATATTGATAAGATTCAGTATGTTTCATAATAAATTTATGAGCTATTTTCCACTCTCGTTTTGTGGTGGTATATTGCTCTATATCACAATAGGGTTGTAGCATCTTTTTTCTTCGGTCAAGAACATCAATATTTTCACTACCTACATGCGAATAACCTTTGAAATAGATTTTTTGCCTTGCCATTTCACAAGCAATAGCGCCACTGTCATATCCACTTGAAATCCCAATAAATATTTTTTCTCTAACATGAGAGGCTGCTCTTTTTTTGATGCTGTTATGAAAGGCTGTCATCCAGTCTTTATATGATGTTTTATATTGTCTTAGATCAAAGTGATAAACCTCAAATCGATCAATAATCTTTGCCGTACTTAATTTTATAACCAGTGTTTCGTTTGGGTTTGCTTTAATCGGATTCCTATATCCACAATCTATTAATGGAGTTATGTAGCTTGCAGAAGCGATATATCCGTCTTCTATTGCATAAAAAAGTGGTTTCGTTTTAAAAATATCAGACGAAATGACAACGATATCTTTATCATAGTCGACAAGCGTGATGGCAAATTCTCCGTCTAAATGTTGTGTAAATGAAGGGCCATATTTTTTATATAAAGGGATAATGCATTTTGTATCATTATCGAAATCTCCTAAATCTTTAAAGTTATATATTTCCCCATTAAATAATATACAGATGTTCCCATCAATTAAAGGTTGAGGAGTGAAGGTGCCGGTAATACTCAACAGATTATGAATATACATATGATCATTGAACGTTATTTTTTTTGTAATGTCGGGTCCTCTAAATTTCAAGAAATAGTTCGCTTTCTTCCAGTTGCGAATGTGTTTAGTTGTAAATAGAAATGAGCACATAAATTTAAACTCCGCTTGGCGTGTGTTTACGCGTTTGTGGCATTATCTCGTTGTTCCCGATTTCACCCTTGGCATTAAATCCATTAGCAAAACCCGGCATAATAGTCGGTTTTATTTTGCATTCCCATAAAACGAATGGAAAGCTAATTTGATCTCGTGATGAATAACGACTCAGGTATTCCCACCACTTTAAAGAAGCAAGAGTAGATTGATGTGTTCGTTTTTTTACAAAAGCAGATAACTCATATAGTCCATTTTCTTTTGGATATCCATAGG
>MFRH01000091.1:5039-16115 GCA_001783275.1 Candidatus Margulisbacteria bacterium GWF2_35_9 | reverse complement strand
TATTACTTAAAACGCGTCTTTTAACTTTTCATCAAGGATCATATCAAAAAGATCTAAAATCTGTTTGCTTTCATTTGTAATTTTCTGATATCCTTTTTGAACTTCACCAAAACTTTTTTTTGCGGTTTCGTAGAAGGAACGTACCATACTGTTTTTTTCAGCGTGTTCAGCCACACTTTCATCTTCCATGTGAATCGAGTCTAAAGTACGGGTCATATGCCACAGTTTTTTTATGTATTTTTTTATTTCTTCTGAGTTTTTGCCATCGGCGCGAAAAAAGTTAGCGATAATATTTTTCATGCTGTTATCAAACTTTTTAGTATCCTTTAATGTTAACTTGTTTTGCGCTTCTTCCTCTGCCTTCTCGTTTTTATTATTATCTTCAATCGTTATGCTGGTTAACCGTCTAAAGATCTCTTGAATGGCCAAATCGATTTTTGCAATTGCTTTCTCAAATAAAATATCGCTGTTGTTTAATCGTTTATCAAATATCTCCATGTATTGAGCGATTGATTTATATGAGCCTTTTTTTCGCACAAGTAATATTTCTTTATTAAATTCTAGGTCGTTTGTATCTTTTTCAATGATAGAAGATACTTGTGTTAATCTTTTGGCATACTTAAGGGTTTCTTTATAAGTCGTTTTTAATCCGATGATCAGTTGTCTCAGTGAGGAAATGATATCTTTTTGTTGAGAAAAATTTGTAAAATCAGATTGATTGATTAACTCTTCTAGCTTTTGAGCAATCTTTGTTGTTTTTTCTTTAAGCTTTGGGTTATCGGTATTAAAGTTTGTTAGTTTATCGATAATGCTACTGCTCTTAAGGATTTTGATTATTTCCGGTAGAGATTGGTTATTTGAGCTTTCAACTGATAGACAGATAAAGTTGATGGAGTTGCCGATGTTTTCGATCTGGTTTAATTGTGAAAGGGTGTAGGTATAAAAATCAACGATTGATTTTTTTAATTTATCATCAAATAAGTTGATGTTCCGCATTGTTTTATTAAGTAAATTAAGAAAATCTTTGTTTTTTGTTGTAAAATCATCTTCATGATTGGAACCCACTTCTTTTTTTAATGCATCCATTTTATTTATTATAAAAGACGGAATTACTTTTTTTAGTTCCTGATTTGAAATTATGGTCATATTTTCTGCAAAGAAATTCAGTAGTAAATACATGTTTTCTTCTTTTTGTTTGCCAAAATTTCCTTCAGAACATTTATTTATAAGCCCAACCAGATAGTTTTGAATATTATCTTTTTCAGTTTTTGTTAATGAATTGTATTTTGGTAAAAGGTTTATCAAATCGGTCTCAATCTTACTATCATCACGAATTGTTTCGTTGAGATGTTGATTTAGCAAATGATTAAATTTTTGTATGTTAGCAGACTCTTTTGGCGTTGTTTCTTGAAGGTCTAATCTGTTTAACATTCCCATAAGTACATTCCTTTCTGATTCTTACAAATATAGGATGCCCAGAAATATAATAGTTAAACAAAAAAATATTATTTTTGGAAAAAGAAGTTAATATATTTTAATATCCATATTTGGATAATATTTATGAATAGCATCCGAAACAAATTCACCGATCTTGTTGTAGTAAAGATCCGTCAGAGGTATTGTTCCAGTACTAAAGTGTGAAGAAAGATCATCAAGCATTTTTTGAATTTCCAAAATATATTTTTTTGCGTTCTCAGCTGTTTTGGGACTTTTATCTATTTTATCAATAATTTTATCAACTTCTTTGTCAAGAATATACTGAATCAGCCTAAAGTTTAAGAGAACATCTCCAGTGTAATTATAAGTAATACTCCCATAAAAAGCCTCAGCATCAGTTGGTGTCATATAATTATTATAAAGAATATCCACAACAAAGTTATAAAAATCTTTTTCCATTTCTGCTAGCTTGTCTTTCCCCTTGTACTGGTTACGGGCATAAATCATATAAACAGCATAATCTGAACATAGCTTGATATACATGTCTCTAATAAACTTAAATCGAGGGTCGTTTTGTTTCCCAACACTTTGCCACTTAAGGGGTGTGTCATAGTGATCTATCATATCAAGTGTTTTTTTGTAGAAAGGATCATTATCGACTTCATCAAGCTTTGCTTTATTTAGCGTTAACTCACGAATCGTCCATGAATCATCGTTGTTAAAATCTTTTTTGTACTGGTCTAGAATCTTATCCCTTACAGCTATGTTAATATTCATATAAAAATAACCTGACGGAATAAATAATTCATGATCTTTATTGAATTTTGCAAGGTCTCTAATAAGTTTTGCCTTTCCGACATATATTTCTTTCCCTTGTTCTAATAGTCCTTGACAATTATCAATCTTTCTAGCAGTGTCTTTAAATGTGTCATGAGTTGTTTTGTATTTTGATATGTTCATGCTCACTGTTGGTTTCTGAACCTGGGTTATTGTAATCGGTGAAATAGGGCGTGTGGTTATGGAAACATCCGGATTAGAAACCACTTTTTTTTCTTGTGGTGGATAATACTCAGTTTTTTTGGGTTGAGTTGAATTAGCTGGGGTAGTTAGTATAAAAACCATAGACAATGTCTCCTGATACTTATTTCTATATAGTTATCGTACGATTTAGCAAAAAATCCACTCTGTTTTTTAGATGGATTTGGAAAGACCTCCCCAACCCTCCTGAAGGAGGGTTGGGGAGGTGATGATTAAAAAAGGCCTTCTATAACCGATTTTTATTTGGATGCTTTCTCTATGATCTTGGTTGTTGAGTATCCTTGGGTTAGTGGGATAATCCGAACTTCTCCGGCAAATTCTCTACCGACAACTTCATTAATTTTATAGTCGCCACCTTTAACTAGGATATCGGGTTTTACTGACTTTATTAGGTCATAGGGTGTCTCTTCATCAAACAAGGTAACATAATCGACAAATTCCAGATGAGACAATAGTTCCACCCGATCTTTTTCATGATTAATTGGGCGAGTGCTTCCTTTTAGTTGTTTTACGGATCGATCGGTATTGACGCCTATTACGATAATATCTCCCAGTTTTTTAGCGGATTGAAGGTAGTCAACATGCCCACGATGCAATATATCAAAACATCCGTTTGTGAATACTATTTTATTTCCCTTGGATCGTTCAACCGAAAGCCGATCAATTAATACGTCTCGATCTACATATTTATGACTATAGGGTTCCAGTACGGTCATAAGTTCTTTAAATTTAATTGGTGTTGTGCCAAGCTTACTCACAACAATTCCTGCTGCTGCATTGGCAATATAGACGGCTTCCTTTAGTTTCCTCCCATTAACAAGACTCCATGCCAATGTTGCGATCACTGTATCGCCCGCTCCTGAAACATCATAAACTTCTTTGGCTTTGGTGTGAAAATGAGTCACGGAGTCTGGTGTTATCAGGCTCATTCCTTTTTCCGAACGCGTTATGAGTAAATTATCTATTTTATAATTACTCAGAATGGTTTTTCCGGCTGCTTCTACTTCGCTGTCGGTGTTATTCAATGAAATATTAAGTAGTTGTTTTACTTCTGATAAATTAGGAGTAATAATAAACGCACCGTTATACTTAGTCCAATCAGCACCTTTCGGGTCGATCATGACTTTGATGTTTTTTTTTGTAGCTGAGTTGATAATGTATTGGCAGATTTCAGGATGACATGCACCTTTACCATAATCAGAAATAATAATGACTCCAATTTCTTTTAAAGAATCAATTGTGTTCTTAATAGATTTGATGGTTCCTTCTTCTAATTTGACGATATCTTCAAAATCTAATCGGGTTATTTGCTGGTGTCCGCCGATAATTCTTATTTTTGTGATGGTGGGGGTGTCTGTTTCGATTCCGAATAGCTGGATATTTGCTACTTTTGCCAAATTTTTTAAATCCTTGGAATGGTCATCTCGTCCGATTAACCCAATTAAGGTCGGTTTCGATTCAAGTGTTGCAATATTATGCGCAACATTTCCTGCTCCACCAAGATTTGAACGGATTTCATCAATTTTAACAACCGGTACAGGTGCTTCTGGAGAAATACGAGAAACAGATCCATGATAATATTTATCAAGCATTAAATCGCCATATACGGCGACTTTATTATGTGTTACTGTGTGTTTATCTGCCATAGTTCAACTCCCGTAAAAAATATTATGGCTAAATAATAGTAAATTTGCAAGATTAATATGTGCCAGCCCCTTTTTCATGCATAAAAAAGAATATATTTTATGGTTTTTTGAGGTTTGTCTTTTTATAAAATTTTGTTAAAATACTGTTCTTGTTAAACGCATAAACTGATGGAGGATCTATGCCAAAGTATCACTACCGTTGCGAAAAATGCTTGAATGAATTTGAAGAAGTTCAAAGAATAACTGACGAAGCCCTTAAATCGTGTCCCAAATGTAACTCTTCTATTTACCGTGTCATTTCAAGTAATGTCGGGGTGTCCTTTAAAGGGGGCGGATTTCACATAAACGATTATCAGGGAAAAAATAATTCGATTACGACTACGCCAGCTGTACCTCCAGAAAAAAAGACGAAAGAAGACAGTCCAGCATCTAATAAAAAAGAGACTAAGAAAAAAAATAACGTTTCAGATAAAAATTAGAAGGGGGGAATTGTATGGATATTGATGTGTTAAATAAAAAAGTAGAAGGTGAAGCTCATAATCTTCTTCGCATCAAAGAAGAAATTCAAAAGGTTATCATCGGTCAGAATGACATGATCGAGCGAATTCTAATTGCATTGCTTGGAAATGGGCACATATTGCTGGAAGGTGTTCCGGGACTTGCTAAAACGCTAACGATTAAAACGGTTGCATCAGCCATTAGTGGTGCATTTAAACGTATTCAATTTACCCCGGATTTATTGCCAGCAGATATTGTGGGTACGATGATTTATAACCAGAAAACGGCCGAGTTTTTGACAAAGAAAGGCCCATTATTTGCTAATATCATTTTAGCGGACGAAATCAATCGATCTCCGGCAAAAGTTCAATCTGCATTACTTGAAGGTATGCAGGAACGACAGGTGACGATTGGGGATAGCACGTATCCATTACCCAATCCGTTTATGGTAATGGCGACTCAGAACCCGATTGAACAGGAAGGCACCTATCCCTTGCCAGAAGCACAAGTCGACCGATTTATGCTCAAGATTCTTGTGACGTATCCAAACAAAAAAGAAGAGCAGGAATTACTGAATCGTGTTGAACAGAATCGGTTTCAAGAGATTGTGACACCCGTGTTTACGCTCGATGACATTGCTCGTTTGCAGGGGATTACAAATGAAATTTATATTGATGATAAACTGAAGCAATATATCGTTGATATTGTTTCTGCAACGCGTGAACCGGAGCAATATGGTTTATCGGGTATTAAAGATTTAATCGAGTTTGGGGCATCTCCAAGAGCGTCTATTTATTTAATGCAGGCGGCAAAGGCCTATGCATTAATTCAGCAACGTGGATATGTTATCCCAGATGACATTAAAGCCTTGGCCCATGATGTACTGAGGCATCGTGTGATTCTTTCCTATGAGGCAGAAGCAGAAATGATTACGGTTGAGAAAGTGATATCTGATCTTATTCGAGAAATTGAAGTTCCCTAAGTCCTTAGGCGTTTGTTGTTTTATTTGTTGGAGAGATTATGGAAGTAAAAGAACTCCTAAAAAAAGTACGTAAAATTGAAATAAAGAGTAAAAAAATAGTGAATACTCTTTTTATGGGGGAGTATCACAGTGCATTCAAAGGTAAGGGCATAGAATTCAGTGAAGTGAGGAATTATCAATATGGAGACGATATCCGATCCATTGACTGGAATGTCACCTCAAGAATGAATAGCCCGTTTATTAAGGTAAATCACGAAGAGAGAGAATTAACCCTGTTTCTGATACTCGATTTATCTAAGAGTCTGAATTTTGGTACTCGGGATCAGCTAAAAAAGCACTTAATTGCCGAATTGTCTGCCGTATTTGCTTATTCGGCGAGTCAAAATAGTGATAAAGTTGGTTTAATTATTTTTGCGGATAAGGTATATACCTATATTAAACCGGGTAAAGGTCGTACGCAGGTGTTAAAAATCATTCGAGCAATATTAGATTTCGATCCAACAGATGCACATAGCACGAGTATTGAAGATGCTCTTGTTTTTTTTAGCCATATTCAGAAAAAGAAAGCGATTGCTATTTTATGCAGTGATTTTTATTCGAATCAATACTCAGATGCTTTACGACATGTTGCCAGAAAACATCAGTTAATTCCGGTGTGGATAAAAGATTCCTTTGAAGAAATGATTGTCTCTGGTGTAAATAGCCCCATGCTCAGAGTTAGGGACAGTGAGAGTGGTATTACTAAGTCGATACTACCAAACACGCAAACCTGGAAAATGAATGGGCCGATTCATATGGAAAAAAGAAATGGTTTATTGGAAAATACGTTTAAGCAGGCAAAAATTAAGCCGATGATTGTTTATACTGGGAAGCCCTATATTCCTGTAATGTTAAAATATTTTAAGCATGAGACATAAGCTAAAGGTACTGCTATTACTAGGTTTCTCCCTGTTGTCTTGTTCTGATATCTCGGCGACACTCGATAAACGAATCATCACCTTGGGTGACGTATTTTTATATAATGTCACCATTCCAATCGCTTATATTGTTTCAAATTCTCCTGTTGTAATAGACCATTTCGATGAACAGCAGGACCTTGTGATCGTTTCTGCTAATAGTGATCAAAATAAAAGCCATTACGTTCTGCATTTCTTTTTAAGTTCATATAGCTTAGGTGATCACGTTATTCCAACGATGGATGTCCTTATCGGATCTACTACTTATAAGATTAATTCGTCATTAGTTTCTGTCCGATCCGCATTTGAACAAGGTTCAAGCAAAAATCTTGTCACAGTTTTTAAATCTCAGGGAAAAATTGTGTTTAAGTGGTGGAACTATCTGTTATTACTAGTTATATGTGGAATAATATCCATGATAATAATTTTTCTTCTAGGCAAATTTAACAATAAAGACCAACATGGCTTGTTTAGTCGGCCAGAACCGATTGATCCATTTCTGGATGCTATAAAAAAATTGGATCAGATTCGTGATAGTGGGGTATTGGAGCAGGATATTAAGCAATTTTATTTTGAAGTGTCATTCGTCGTAAAACAGTATTTGACATTACGCTACCAAAAACCATTATTAGAAAGTACAACCTTTGAAATTAAAGCCATACTCCCTCAAATTTTAAATAAAAAAATGGCGGATGAGTTTTATCGTTTTTTTATAGCTTTGGATCCGGTCAAATATGCGGCACATCTACCTACAATCAATGAGTCTAAAGGGAAAATTAATCAGGCCAAGGATCTTCTTGAAAGTTCAGAGACCTATATTCATGGTTTAGTGGAGGAATCTGATGTCCTTTAGTCATTCGATATATCTCTGGTTTATCCCTATTATTGTTCCTCTTATCATATTTTTTCAGTATCGGAATCAATTAAAATTCAATTATCCATCATTGGATGGATTGCCTATCAAAAAACACCCATTAATCCTGACAGATATATTGTATTATTTCCCAGTAGTATTGATATCGATTGCCCTTATCTTTTTTCTGATTGCATTAGCAAATCCGCGACAAATATTAACCAACGAAACTCAAAATGTAGAAGGGATCAGTATCATGCTGGCGTTTGATTTGTCTGAAAGTATGAATGCCGAAGATTTTAAACCGAAAAATCGATTTGTTGTGGCTCAAAGTGTATTAAATGACTTTATTAGTCGGCGCAAAGATGATCTTCTCGGGGTGGTTGTATTTGGGACAGATGCCTATTTATTATCTCCTCTGACAATTGATTACAGACTTCTGCAGAGTCAGATAAGTGCTCTGGAACTTGGTCAAATTGATGGTAGCACGGCAATTGGTAATGCAATTGTTAAGTCGATTAATCATATTCGAGATAGTAAAACCAAAACAAAAATTATTATATTACTTACTGACGGCATGAATACTGCCGGTGATATTGACCCAATAAAAGCAGTCAATCTGGCCGCTGCATTGGGTATAAAAATATATGCCGTTGGCGTCGGAAAACCGGGTGGTGCTCCAATTCCTTATCAACATCCGTATTTGGGTAAACAGTATTATCAAAATCCGGATGGGTCTCTCTATTTAACAGAACTAGATGAGAAGACTCTTAAAGAGATAGCTCGAATCACAGACGGTAGCTATTTTCGAGCGACGGACTCAGAGACCTTGTCCAATATTTATGAGACTATTGATCAATTAGAGAAGACCAAAATTGAGTCTAAAAAGATCTTAAATTATAAATCGAAATATATGATCTATTTGCTAATCGGAATAGTCTTCTATGTCTTGTATTTTATTGTCGAATTTGCAGTTCTGAGGATTTCACGATAATGGACATACTCTATACAAAATATGCGTGGTTTGGGTTGCTTATCCCTATTTTAATGCTTGCTATTTTTTGGTTCTTTAATAGGAAACATAAGACGTTTACAAAAAATATTGATGAAGCATTGCTTAAGGATGTTTATCCCATTTCCTTTAAAAAATTAAAAATTAAACAGGTCATTCATATACTCATTGCATTTCTATTGTTTGTTTGTATACTTCGTCCAGTTATTATGAGTAAAACGGAAAAAGTTGAAACCATTAAACTTGATATCTGTATTGCTCTCGACATCTCTCCGAGTATGCTTGCTCAAGATATTCGACCGGATCGACTTGTTAGGGCTAAACGAGAAATATTTAGCTTATTGAAGTATTTACCCAACTATCGCGTGTCGTTGGTTCTGTTCAGTGGACAGGCCATGCTTCAAGTCCCATTGACAACGGATTATAGTGCATTGAGTTTACTTCTGGATAATGTGGGTATAGACTATATTTCTAATCGTGGAACCGATGTTACCGATGCATTAGTTAAAGCAAAGCAGTCATTAGATTCTTCTCGTGATGATGGGTATAAAAAGTTGGTTCTTTTGATAACAGATGGGGAGGACCATAGCGATGGTCTTAGTAGAATATTAAAGCAGTATAAAAAGGATAATGTCATTGTATACTCGATTGGGGTAGGGTCCATGGATGGGGCACCGGTACCTGTATACACCGATGGGAAAATTTCGGAGTATCTTAAGGATAAAAATGGAAAAGCAATTATATCTAAGTTGAACGGAACTGTGCTAAATATGATTGCAAGTGAAACGGGAGGGAAAATATATTTGGTGGATCAGTCGACGTTTAATCTTCGGCGGATTGTTGACGATATTGTTAAAATTGAAAAAAATAAATCTATGAGTAATGTTCGAACAACCAACTTTAGTGACTTGTTTCAGTATTTTTTATTTATTGCTGTAGGTCTTCTTGTTTTTGTCCTGGTTGTGTCCAATAAACAGGGCGTCTTGTTTGTGTTGTTCTTTATGCTATTTATGAGTGATTTAAATTTTGCCTCACCCTTTAATTTTTTAGAGTGGAAAAATAATCTTTCAGGAAATCGATATTTTGATAAACAGGAAATAGGGAAGGCGATTAATAAATATACCGGCAATACACGAATAAACGCAACTAACCCGATTACTCATTATAATCTTGGAAATGGACTTGCTGTGGAAGGAAAACCTGATGAGGCAGAAAAAGAGTGGCAATCCGTTTTAGATCAATCTAAAAATAAAAACCTGATGAGCCAAGTATATTTCAATAAAGGAATTAGCAAAATAAACCAGCAGGACTATTCAAATGCGCGCGATATGTTTATAAATACCCTTAAGCTGAATCCAAAAGATATTGATGCTAAAAAAAATCTTGAATTGGTTTTAAAGAAAATCGAACAGCAGAAGCAACAGCAGAAACAGCAAAATAAACAAAAGAAAGATAATCAGGATAAAAATCAAAAAGAGAAGCAGAAGGACGAAAAAGAGGGACAAGAGAAGAGTCAAAATCAGTCAAAAGACAAACTAGATGAAAGTGAAGCTAAGCGAATACTGGACCAGTATAAAAATGACAAAACGTTTAATCCAAGTAAAGAACAAAAAAAGGCACAAAATGAAAATAATTGGTAATCTGATACTCGCTCTATGTTTACAAGTCGCTTTTGCTAGCATTGATCTAAATTCCAAAGTTGATCGCACTGTTATCGGGATTGATGAAACGGTGGCATTTACTATCGAGCTGAAGAGCGACAGTAACGTTAACTTTCCCCAGTTTAATTTGCCTGCATTGGCAGATTTTAATATTGTCGGTTCTTCAAGATCCTATAGCCAAAAGAATATCAATGGAAAAGTCGACAATATATTATCCGTTCGATTTGAACTCGAACCAAAAAGGTTAGGCCAATTAGTAATCCCTTCACTTACCATGAAGATTAAGAATCAAGATTTGTCCTCTCAACAAGTCATTATTACTGTGCAAAAGAGTAACGGTAATGCTCAGTCATCAGGACTAAATTCAAACCAGACTGTATATCCGGATGTATTTGTAGAGGCATCGACCGATAAGACAGAGTATTATTTGGGGGAGCCAATTGTGTATACTGTTCGATTCTATACGCGAACTTCTTTTTTCAACGGCCCTTCTTTGAAAGAGGCTACTGTCAGCAATTTGAAAAAGGCAGCGAATTTAAAAAGTTCCGATAGTAATTATTCAAAGGTTCTCGGTGGGAAACAATATAGTGTGACTGAAATTAGTAGTGTATACTTTGCAGAAAAATCAGGTGATTCTGTTTTTGGAAAAACGGGTGTCGTTTACTCTTTTTCTCCATTTGAACGAAATAAACAAGTTGTTTCTAGTGAAATATTGGTTAAGATAAACTCAATACCTGAAAATAAACAGTTCAATTATGCCATTGGCGAATTCAGTATCTCTTCAAGTATTGATAAAGCAAATGTCCAGGTGAATGATGGTGTTTATCTTCATATCGAGATATCCGGCTATGGGAACATGAGAGAGTCAGTTCTTAATAAAATGGATTTCGGACATGATCTGGAACAGTTTGATCCGAAAATATCTTTTATGGATCAAATGACACAAAAAGGATTGTTTTCGAAGAAAATAATCGAGATTCTTCTTATCCCAAG
>MFRH01000091.1:0-5030 GCA_001783275.1 Candidatus Margulisbacteria bacterium GWF2_35_9 | reverse complement strand
TACATATTTCAATCCAATTTCAAAAAGCTTCGTAACGGCAACGAGTAATTCTCTTAAACTGTTTGTGGCCAAGTCAAAAGTATCTTCACTTAGCTCTAACATTCCATATAACAATGCTATCCAAATCGATGTCCATCAAGAAAATGCGGACATAAAATATATCAAGACGAATATCGGTCGTATTTACAATGTGAAAGGGCAGTTGCCTAAAATAATGATAGTGTTAATTGTTTTTTCGTTATTAATTTGGAGTCTTCTGGGACGGGTTCTGTTTGCAACACTATTGAAGCTATTTGTCAGCCGGCCGGATCGTTTGTTTTTTAAACGAATAAAAGGTGTTCAAAAAAATACAGAGTCTTTTTACAGTAATATCTACGATGCTCTTCTCGAGTATATTGCCGGAAGAAAAAAAATCCGGACAGGAGATATTAATAAAACGAATTTATTTGATATCATTCGGAGTAATGGAGAAATTCTAGAAACAATTAAATATTTTGAAGAGAGAAAATATATGCCAATGAAGGAATCAACTAAAGATGAGATAGAGATAGACTACAAAAAAGCTTTGACATGTTATAAAGCAATTAAAAAGGATGTAAAATGAAAAAACGGTATGTAATATGGCTAATTGTTTTTTCTCTTGGGTTTATTTTTGCTCAGAAGAGTGAAGTAAAAGACGATTTTGTTTCCCTATTTCAACAAGCAAATAAATCCTATACTCAGCAAAAATTTAAAACGGCCATAAAACTATATTCTCAAATATTAGATTTAGGAATAAATAATGGCGAGATATTATACAATCTTGGAAATGCCTATTACAAAACAGGCAAAATGATCGAGGCAAAATATTCATATGAAAGAGCACGTCTATTTATTCCCCAGGATAAGGATCTTCAAGAAAATTTGAAGTTAGTAAATAATAATTTTACCGATAAGGTTGAGGATGATCGAGCCTATGGTTTAAAATTGATTGATTATCTAAAAGATAGCATATCACTAAATACCATTCTTTGGATTTATACTGGATTTCTGTGTTTCGGATCGATTCTAATTTATATTTATCTCAGGAGAGTACCTATGCCCGTGATTCTATTTATTATTTATTTAAGTATGTTTATTCTGTTTGCCTCAATCACTTATAGTCGAGTATTCTATTTTATCCATCCAGATATTGCTTTGATTTTTCAGGATCGAGTGGAGGTCAAGAGCGGGCCAGATAATCGACTTGCAACCTTATTTATATTACATCAAGGGGCTAGGGTGAAATTGCTGAGTATTGATAAGGATTGGGTAAATATAAAATATAATAATAGTTTGAATGGCTGGATAGAAAAAAGAATGATAACCGTAATATTTGCGCCTAATCATCACATTGGTGATGATTAGGCGCTTCTGTTCGAGTCAGCGATTATTTTTTAATAGTTATCGCTGTTACTTTCATATCACCATTGTTCGTTTTCACAAATTGAATTTTGATTTTATCATTTAAATTTATGGGATTAGTCGTATATGGTTTCCAGCTTTTTCCATAAATAACTGTTTCAGGACTTATTGAAAATTCAAATTGATCTCCATTTGCTTTAGTAATAACAATATTTTTATTACTGAAATGAGATGCAATAGCAGATGTTTTTTCAACTATCCCATGAATGATATTAATAGCTTCGATTGGCTTATTCATCTGAACTTGATAATAAACAAACATTAGAAAAAGCATTGTCATTATTAATATTAAATCCTGTATTATATGCTTTTTAAAATAATATGAGATTGATTTATGAAGTGTTTGTCTTAAGTGTTGAGGAATTTTAAAATCTAAATGGGTAAATTCTTGAGTGTGTTTCATTATTTCCCATCCTATCGTCCCACCCCTTGAATTAGATTTATTATACAACTATAAACTTAATATTAAATGAAAATAGAATTAAGATTAAATTAAATTTGCATTAATTTGCAGATTTAATTGGTAGAAAGATTGTAAATGTAGTGCCGCAAGCAGGAATGCTTTCTACCTTTATCGTTCCATTATGAGAACTAAGTATCGATTTAACGATAGATAATCCTAAACCGGAACCCGATCTGCTTCTGGATTCTTTGGGTCTATAAAATCGGTCAAAAATAAAGGGAATATCTTTTTCTAATATTCCCATTCCGTTATCATTAATAACGATTTTAATTTGACCTTGGTCTTCAGTTGCTGAAATTAATACCTTCCCAAAGTCAGGAGTATATTTTATCGCATTTTCTATCAGATTTAAAAACAGTCGCTTTAAATGAGACTCATCTCCCTCTATAATCAGTGATGAATGGCTACATGAGAAATGTATTTCTGTTTTTTTCATGTCGGCTAAAATTTTAACATGCTTAACGATATATTCTAGAAGCAGAGAAATATTGACATCAGCTGGGTTAAGATTCATTTCTGAACTTTCAAATTTAACTAAAATCAGCAGATTTTCAATAATAACAATCATATTATTTATTTCCTCAAGGCTACTCATTAGCACCGATTGATATTCGTTTCCCGATCGTTCTTTTTTAAGAGTGACTTCAATTTCTCCTTTAAGAATTGTTAATGGTGTTCTTAATTCATGAGATGCATCTTGTATAAATCTTTTCTGGGAAGAAAACGTTTGATCTAATTCTGCTAGTGTTTTATAAAAGGTTTCAGAGAGATGCTTAATTTCATCTCCACTTCCATCAATCATAATAGGTGTTTTGATGTTTTTTGCTGATAATTCCTGTAATGTACGTGTTATTTTTTCAATGGGTCTAAGTGTTATTTTGACAACAAACGAACCGGCAATGCTGACAATGATGATTGTAATAAGGATGAAAAGCAGAAATATCACTTGAATTTTATTCAGAATGGTATCAATGACCTCAAGCGATCTAACGACTTGGATAATATATGCGATATTACCGTTTTCAAGTTCTGGGACTGACAAAATTCGAACACGGAAAGAACCAGCTTTTGCTGGTTTAATAGAAACAGTGTTGATGAAATATTGTTTATTTTCTATTTTGGTATGAAGTAATTTTGAAGGGAAAATGCGTATTTCAGGTATTTCTTTAGATGACACGATATGTTGTCCGTTGGCATCAAATATTTGAACCACGACATCAATAAGATTGGGATTATCAAGATTGTGAAGAACCCATTCTTTAGCTAATAAATTAAATGCTGGATGATTTACTTTTGAAAGGGTAGGTAGACCATCTTGTTTAAAAGATGCTTGTTCAGACGTCCAATTAGTATTCAATGAGTTGATAATGGTATTTGTTTTTGAAATAAGAATACTATCAATATTCGAGTATAAACTTGTGCTTAAATCTCTATAAAGAATATAGCTAAATGGAATTAGAACAATTAGTAAGATTAATACATACCAATGATTAATTTGAAGATGGATTTTTCTAAGTAAATGTTTCTTATTGATATTAGAATCAGTCATGTAATATATATCCACGACCTCGAACCGTATGTATTAACTTCTTATTTTCATGTTGATCGATTTTTTGTCTTAAATGATTGATATGCACGTCGATGACGTTTGTTTCTGTATCAAAATTAATATCCCAAACATGCTCAAGGATCATGGTTCTGGTAACAATTTTTCCAGAGTTATGCATGAGATATTCTAATAGAGAGAATTCGCGCGAAGTTAGTTCAATGGGGTTTCCATTTCGGGTGACTTGATGATCCAGAAAATTAAGAGAGAGATCGGCTACTTCCAGTTTGGTAACAATGGCTTTATTTGATGGATTATTTGTTCTATGGTGTACGCGTATTCTTGCTAATAGCTCCTCAAAGGCAAAGGGTTTGGTCATGTAGTCATTTGCGCCAGAGTCTAAGCCTTTGACTCTGTCTTTAACCTCGTCTTTTGCAGTTAACATGATAATGGGTGTGGAGGTATTGGTTTCTCTAAATTTTTTACAAACATCAATTCCATCCATTTCAGGCAGCATGATGTCTAAAATAATTAAATCATAATCTGTGAGAGTTGTTAAATGAAGTCCTTGTTCACCTGTATTGGCTATAGATACTGCGTATCCCTCTTCTTTAAGTCCTCTTGTGATGAAATGGGCAATTTTCTTTTCGTCTTCAATAACTAGTATATTCATAATTAGTTCAAACCATGAAATCCCAATACCGGGATTTCATGGTTTCATAAGCGTTAAATTTTCTTAAAACAATTCGCAATGTGCTTTTCTGGCAATGCATTTTTCTGGGTAAACAAACTGACGATTATCATCACGACCAAAGAAATAGGCAAAGCGATTAAAATCGGATCAACAACCGGCCATGGAAACTTTGATATGAGTATTTCTTTTCCAAAGATGAAATTGCAAATACCAAGAGCTGCTGCTTCTTTTTTATGAATAAACAGAATCCAAATTAAACTGCTGAAAAATCCAACTAAGATACTGGCAACGGCACCTTCTTTTGTGGCTTTTTTCCAGTAGAGGCCAGAAAAATAAGCCGGAAGAAAAGTGGCGGCACATATCCCAAAGAAAAGAGAGGTCCCAATCGCAATAATGCTTCCAGGTAATTTGTATCCAATAATAATACTAAGTAGTATGGCAACGATGATTCCAATTTTTGTAACTAAAATTGAATTAATTTTTTTAGATACAAAAATTTTTTCAAAAAAATCGCGACCGATAGATGTTCCCATCGCATGGAACTGGGAGCTTAAAGTGGACATTGCTGCTGAAAGAAGTGTAATCATAAACACATAAACAAACCATGATGGCATTGCAGAATTAATGAACAGTGGAATGATTGAGTCACTGTTTCCTTTTGCTACTGCAATTGCTATTTGTCCGGTTTCCTTGTAGAAATATGCGTTGGAAAGTGCTCCGACGATAAAGGCAATTCCGGTCATGGCACATATAAAAACACCACCGATTAAAACCGCTCTATTTAATTCTCGATTACTTTTAACCGTCATAAATCGAACAATCAGTTGAGGTTGAGCTAAAACACCCACCCCCACTCCTAATATAATGGTTGAAACAAGTGTCCA
>MFRH01000090.1:54479-61091 GCA_001783275.1 Candidatus Margulisbacteria bacterium GWF2_35_9 | reverse complement strand
CATCGGCTCTGGGAACAGGTGTTCTACTTGGAGCAAAAACTCTTATTGATAAAGTAAATGCACTGGGTGGAGTAAATGGGCGATCAATTAAATTAATAAGTTTGGATGATGGTTATGAGCCGGATCAAACAATTGCCAATACTAATCAATTAATAGATAAAGATAAAGTGTTTGCAATGCTTGGCTTTGTCGGAACCCCGACATCAAAGGCGGTTTTACCGATGATTGTGAAAAATAATGTCCCTTTTCTCGGCCCATTTACTGGTGCAGAGGTTTTACGCAGCCCCTTTGTCAGACAGGTTTTTAATGTCAGAGCAAGCTATTTTGATGAAACAGAAGCTCTCGTTGATTATTTGATTAATAAATTAAACATCAAGGAGATCGGGATTTTTATTCAGGATGATGGTTATGGCGACTCTGGACGATCCGGTGTGGTGAAAGCTCTACGAGAAAGAGGCTTAAAACTTGCTGGAGAAGGACGATATACACGAAACACCGTTGCAATAGATACTGGGCTTGCGGAGTTAATGAAAACAAAACCCGGTGCAATTATCATGGTGGGTGCTTATAAACCATGTGCAGCATTTATTAAAAAAGCTGTAGACAGTGGCATGAAGTCTGTATTCTGCAATATTTCCTTTGTGGGGACAACAGCATTAGTAACCGAACTGGGTAAATATGCAGAAGGGACCTATATTTCACAGGTAGTTCCAATTCCAGATGACACAAATAGCAGTATTGTTCAAGCATATCAAAAAGATATGATAGCCGCAGGAAGTAATGAATTTGAATTTACAAGCTTGGAAGGTTATATCGATGCGATGGTTCTTGTAGAAGGCTTAAAGAAAGTCGGAGCAAATCTAACCAGAGATTCATTCATGAATGCGTTAGAAGGATTAAAAATGAAAGCTGGAGATTTAGAAGTCAGTTACTCTTCAAAAAGTCATCAGGGACTGAAAGATGTTTATTTGACAACGGTGAAGAATGGGAAAGTTGTGTTGGTCAACTAACTGAATTGCTATGGATCGGCTCATAAATAGTGAGCCGGTCTATAATATTATTGTTTTTAATTAAATTGTTTTATTTAAGACAACTTGATTAAACATAATAAAATGGGGGTAAAAAATGAGCAAATTTTTAAAAATGGATAGCATTGGAAAAAAATTTATAATTCCAACTCTTTCTTTATTAATGATACTGTTGTGTCTCTTCGGGGCATTTTTAGTAAATAATCAAATCAGTACGGTTTCAAAACTTATGTATGAAAAAGGTCATACCTTGACGGCCCTCATGGAAAAATTAAGTCGGCAATATATATTAAATTACGATACCTATGCGCTAGGTGAGTTTGTTAAAGAGTTAGTTAGCAGTCATGAAATAGTTTTTGCGGAATACAAAGATGAAAATGATAAGCCTTTGACAGATTTTTTAACAGTACCAACTGGAGATGAATTAAAAGGCATTGTCATGTTTGAGCAGAAAATTATGGATGTAAAAAACGAAAAGGTTTTAGGTTCAATTCGTATCGGCTACAAAAAAGCAGCATTGCGCAAAGAAGTAAATTCAAGTGCGATCAAGATTGTGATTATCATGTTATTTGCCATTACTGGAACGGTTATATTAACATCGCTAGGTATTAATTTTATTGTTAGAAAAGTGACTAAGCCAGTAATAGAACTAACTAAAAATATAAAAGAAATCGAAGAAACTGGAAACTTCGGTATGAGAGTCAATGTTTCAAGCCAGGATGAAATCGGTCAGGCAGCAACTGCATTTAATAAAATGATGGATTCTATTCTTATGGCAATGGAATATATTAATATTGTGATGGATGCGATTGGTACTGGCGATTTTTCGCGACGTGTAGATATCGATTTAAAAGGAGATTTGGGCATTTTAGCATCGGGTGTTAATGCGTCAGCAACCAGTGTTCAAAACACGATGAATGCCTTAAACGAAGTCATGCAAGCATTAATACAAGGGAACTTTAACCAAAGATGTTCTTCGGATGTTCAAGGGGAATTTAAGTTAAATGTGGACAATGCAATGCAGTCAATTGAAAACACGATTAGTAATATAAATTATGTCATGCGAGCGGTTTCTACTGGAAACCTAACCGAAAGAATTAAGGTAGAGGCACAAGGCGATTTGAACGAGTTAAAAAATAACATTAATAATTCTCTTAAAGCTTTTGGAGACACTCTTTCTGCGGTTGTAGAAAGCACTAATCAAGTGAATCAATCGGTCAATCAGACAAGTATCGCTATTGACCAAGTGGCAAACGATTCGCAAAAGCAAGTTGAGTACATATCCTCAGTTGCAGAAGCTGTTAACGAGGCAACCGCTTCAATAAAAGAATCTACGGTGGATGCTCAAAATGCGAGTGTTTCAGCAGGAGAACAAGCTAAAATGGTAAAAAATGGTCAGGCAAAAATGGCTCAAATGGTGGGGTTGGTCAAAGAAGTATCGGAGCATAATGAAAAAATTAATCAGATAACTGCCGTTATTGGAGATATTGCCAGACAAACAAATTTGTTGGCTCTAAATGCAGCAATTGAAGCTGCAAGAGCAGGGGAACAAGGAAAAGGATTTGCCGTTGTAGCAGATGAAGTTAGAAAATTAGCAGAAAATTCTTCAAACTCAGCAATTGAAATAAGTAAGTTAGTAGAAACGGCTGTAAAATCAGTCACTAAAGCGGTCTTCTCTTCGGAAGAAGTGAATGCTGAAATGGACAAAATATCAGAAATATCAGGTCAGACTGAAAGTACACTGGTGCGGATAGCAAACTCAATGATCCACCAGAATGAAACAATGAGGGATATAAACGGCAATATCGGGGAGTTAAATAATATTTCAGAAAATAATGCGTCAGCATCTGAAGAAATAACTGCGATTGTGAGCGATCTAGTAACGATGACCATGAAGACTAAGCAGCAAGTGGAGCGGTTTACAATTTAGATTAGAAAAATTTTATTCCCTTAAATTAAGGATAATGCGTGGATAGGGAATAACTGCTATAATTTCATGAAAAAGTCAGGATCAAAATGCCAGAAACAATAGAAGACCAAATTAAAGAGAAAGCAATAAGCTACATGAAAAGAGCAACTAAGTCTAAAGTTCTCATTGGTATATTTATATTGTTAGCTGTTATTGCCTTATCCTATCGATTTTTTTTCATTTACATTCAGCCAAATCAGATGGGTTTAAAGCAGATTAACTTCAGCTTATTTGGCAAACAAGGCTTGCAGAAAAAAGTATATGAGTCGGGTGTTCATATTAGAATTCCGATTATTGATGAGTTTATTATTTTCCCAAAAGATTTGCTGGTGTATGAGTTAGCGGATATCAGAAGCTCATTGGGTAATGACAGTTTTTTTTATAATCGAAATATAACCTCTTCCAGATATTATGATGAAATAAATAAGTATATTCCAGAATATAAATTTAAACGACAGGGTGCAGCAAATATTCAAACAAATGATGGTTTCTATGTAAAAGTAGACGTATCGATTCTTTTTCGTATTGTAGACCCGTATAAAGTGGCAACAGTATTGGGGAGAACCTCAAATGAATATTTTCAGAATGGTATTGCTAGAAAATCAGAGTCCGTTTTAAAAGATTCTTTTGGCAAACTAACCACGGAAGAGTTTTATAACTCACCCTTAAGGTTAAGTAAATCATTTGAAGCCAAAGACTTATTCAACGAAAAGATTATTAAAGAAGGATTACAGGTAGAACATGTATTGGTTCGTTATTTTGAGTATAGTAGTGAAATTCAGAAAAACATTGAAGAAAAGAAACTTAAGGATCAAATGGTTTTTAAGGAACAAGCAGAAGCAAAAGCAGCAACAGAGGGCGCAGCATTAAAGAAAGTAATCGAGGAAGGCGAAGCCACAATGAAGGTAGAATTAGAAAAAGGCAAAGCATATGTCACCCGGAAAAACTCTGAAAAAGACGCCTATTATCGAACGCAAAAAGCATCCGGGGATTTGTTATATAAATTGGCGGAAGCTGGTAAAACAAAATTAATAAATGATGCCTATATTAGCCAAGGATCAAAACGTTTAGTCGGACTGGAAATGGCAAAGGTGTTAAACGGAATCGAACTGATTGTGATTCCAAGTGATGGAAAGAACGGATTAAATCCATTAGATATGGATAGCATCCAAAAATTATTTAAGGCATATTAGGAAAAAATGGAAAAAATATTAAAAATAGCACTGATCATTATGTTGGTAGTAAATCCTCTTTGGAGCTTTATGTATAAGACTAGTTCTACTGAGATTGGAGTTAAGATCAATAAACTGGCTTCTTTTTGGGGGAAGAATGCGGTTAGCAATAAAATAGCTCAGTCCTCGAGAGTCCATTTCTGGGTTCCATTTATTCAAGATATTTATGTGTTTGATGTCGGAATTCAATCAATTGAAATGACATTTGATCCGAATACCGGAGATTTAAAAAGACGTGATGACTTGTTATTTAAAACAACAGATGGTAACGATATCTCATTAGACGTGGTCATACAGTATCGAATAATTGCATCTAACGCACCCTATATATTGCAGTACGTGGCAGCGAATGATGAAGAGTTAAAGCACAAAATTGTGCGTTCATTTACTCGCAGTATCCCAAGGGATATCTTTGGAGAATTAAAGACTGAAGAGTTCTATGAGCAGGTAAATCGACAGGAAAAAGCGATAAATGTTAAAAAATTCTTAAACGATATTGTTGAGCCATATGGCATTATAATAGAAAATGTATTACCAAAAGATTATCGATTTAATCCAGCATATCAGCAGGCGATTGAAGATAAGAAAGTGGCAGATCAACTCGTAGAAAAAAACAGATCGGCAGCTAAAGCAGCAAGGGAAGAGTACCGAAAAAAACTGGAAGAAGTAAAAGGTGAAGTGAACAAGTTGGTTGCAAATGTAGATGGTGAATTTGAAAAAACAAAGATTGAAGCGGATGCTTATTATGATAAGCAGAAAGCGATTGCTAAAGCGATTAAATTCGAAGGAGAAGCTGAGGCAAAAGCAATTACGGCAAAGAACAACGCATTGGCATCATCTGGTGGGTCTGTTCAGGTACAGCTTGAAATAGCAAAGGCACTTCAGAATAAGAAAATTATGATATTGCCTAGCACAGAAGGCCTTAATCTTAAAACGATGGATATGAATGACTTGTTGAAAGTATATGGAGTTAAATCGGTAGTAGAGCCTAAAAAATAACTTGAATTCTTAAATGAGTATGAGAAAAATAAAAATAGACTTTAAGCAATATTTGACCAAGCAAAACCTAGTGATAGTAGGTATCGTTTTTGTTGTAATAGTGTTTGTATATTTAGTTTACGGTGGTTTATTTTCACGAGCAAAAGTAATTGAAGGCACATCTCCTCAGTATATTTTAATATATCAGTCACTGAAAGGAAGTTATTTAAAGGGAGCATCTAATTCTAATAAAACATATAAATGGCTTAAGTCTCACGATATAGCGGTTGATAATAAATTTGAATACTATTTTGATAACCCCATGGAGGAAGAAAAAGAAGATCTTCGGTATATAGCGGGATGTACGGTGAAGAACAAGGATTACGAGCGATTGGATTTCATAATGAATAAATTTAGTGTGGAGATATTCTTTCCGGTTCGTGCCGTCTATATAATATTTCCTGCAAGAAACCAATTTAGTAAGATTGCAGGATTAAGAGTTTATTGGAAGTTATTTAGATATGCAAACAAAAAGCAATATCCCAAAAATGCAATTATTGTTGTTACGGATATAGAAAAGAAACAGACCACATATCTTATGCCAATAGATCCTGATTATAATGCGGTCGGAAGATACTACTAAAAACTGCTATAAGCCAAGTGAATATGTTTTTCTTTACCAATGGTTGAGCTACTACCATGACCGGGATAAACGACAGTCTGATCGGGCAGAGTAAATAATTTTCTTTGAATAGAGTTTGCAATATCGCTATATGAACCCATAAACAGATCTGTTCGTCCAATTCCACCATCTGAAAAAAGAGTGTCCCCAGAGAATAGACAATCTTGAATGAGAAAGCATATAGACCCGGGAGAGTGTCCAGGGGTTTTAATAACGTTAAAAGATAATTCGTCGAGTATTATGGTGTCATTTTCATTTAAATATCGGTCAATTTTGACTGGCAAAATGGGATGGCCAGCATAAAGACTTTGCAGTTGGCTATTATTTATTAATGGGATTTCGTCTTTGCTGATATAAACAGTGGCATTATAAGTCTCTTTCAGCTGATTTACTGCTTCAATATGATCATAATGACCATGAGTAATTAATATAATTTTAGGGGTGAGTTGGAGGGATTTAACCGTTTTAATTATCTTTTCCGGATCATCTCCAGGGTCGATTATCACCACATTATGCTTATTTGAAGAAACTAAGTAGCAACCAGTTGGATGAGGACCGACATTAATATGTGTTACATGCATAAATACTCCTTCTTCACTAAAGGTATATACTAGTTAAATTTATAAGAAAGATCAACAAGTAAAGATTTGTTTCATTAGGCTTTTACTGATGATATAATACAAATATGTTAAAAAAGGTGCTTATTACCGTAATCGTCGGTCT
>MFRH01000090.1:42241-54466 GCA_001783275.1 Candidatus Margulisbacteria bacterium GWF2_35_9 | reverse complement strand
TTAGTACTAGCAGCAGACTATGTTGCAATAGTTGATGGAATAACAATTAACGTTAAATCCTTTGATCTGATTTATCAAGATTCGCTTCGCGACTATAATCGTTATCGAACATTAAGCAATCAGGGAGAGTTGAGCGTAGAAGAAAAAAATAGATTAAAAAATTCTGTATTGGATGCGCTAATTGAAAATACGATTATAAAGAATTACGCGAAAAAAGAAACAATAAGAATATCCGATCAGGAAATTAAAGAAAAAATAAATGAATTACAGAAAGGTTTTCAGACGAAAGAAGATTTTTGGAGAGCATTAAAAGAGCAAGATATTAAATTTGATAAATTGGTTCAAAACATAAGAGAAGAAATTGTAAAGGATAAGGTTGTAAAAAGAGTCTATCCGGATTTTGGCCGAATTATAACTGAAGATGTTATTGGGTATTTAAAAAAGAATAAACTCTTCATGTTTCCAATACAGTATAACATTACATTGCTTGTTTCAAACAATTATGGGTATATCGAGGATTTAGTAAAAACGGACCTTGAAATAGCGGATTGGAAGATGCTAGCAGTGGATAAAGAACGGTCCTATCAATCATTAATAGTTTCGGAGGAAGATTTACCGATACAAGTTGCTGAACAGATCGGATCCATAAATATGAAAACGTTTTCAAAAGTAAAAAAATATAACAATAAGGAGTATTTCTCTGTTCGAATTAATCAAATAGTTAATATGCCGTCTTTTGATATAAATTCCATTTCAAAATCGATTAGAGATGCATTAAACGAAGAGAAGAAGCTGCAATACTACAATAATTGGATGAAGAGTCAACGAGACAAGAGCGTTATCATCTTGAATCCGGACATTTTTCCAGAGTATAAGCCAAATGAAAATGATGAGGAAATATATTTGGAAAGAAATATTGATGTGACAGATGAAGAAAAGATAGATGAGCCAGCAAGGATAATGTTATGACTGAATATTTGGAAAAATACAAAGAGTTAAATGAGATAGTAACTAAACTGTTATCTCCAGACGGTTGTCCATGGGATCGGGAACAAACCCATGAAACACTTAAAAATTATTTAATAGAAGAAGCCTACGAATTTGTAGAGGCTGTTGAAGAGAATGATAACTCGAAAATGGAAGAAGAGTTGGGCGATATATTGTTTCACGTAGTAATTCATGCAGCAATAGCGGAAAAAACGAACAAATTCTCATTAAAATCAGTAACTGAAAAGATTTCTGAAAAAATGATCCGACGACATCCCCATGTGTTTGGAGATACTCAAGTTTCATCTGTAGAGGAAGTATGGACAAATTGGGACAAAATAAAAAGAACAGAGACGAAAAAAAAGGATAAAGAATCATTGCTGAGAAGTGTTCCAAAAAATCTTCCTGCTCTATTGCGAGCAGAGAAAATTCAAAAAAGGGCAGCTAGAGTCGGATTTGATTGGGATCACATCAACCCTGTTCTTGATAAAATTGAAGAAGAAATGAATGAGCTTAAAGAGGTTGTTGCGTTAAATGACAAGCCAAAAATGATTGAGGAAATGGGAGATTATTTGTTTTCCATAGTTAATTTATGTCGAAAGATGGATATTGATCCTGAAGACGCACTTCAAATGGCAAACAAAAAATTTATTCAGAGGTTTTCATCTGTTGAGGGAAAGCTGATCAAGAATAATAAAGAAATGATTCATGCCACCATGGAAGAGATGGATGAGCTATGGGAAAAGGTTAAAGAAGAAGATCAATAAAAACATTTACATAAAAGCAGGGACTTTATATAATACCTTTACGCAAAAGAGAAGATAATTACAAAAGGAGGATGTTTATGTCAGAAATTATAGATATAAGAGGACGAGAAGTATTGGATTCAAGAGGAAATCCCACAGTAGAGGTTGAAGTATATTGTGACGATGGAAGTTTCGGTAGAGCTATTGTTCCATCAGGAGCATCAACCGGTGCCTATGAAGCAGTTGAGTTAAGAGATGGAGACAAGAGCAGATACTTAGGCAAGGGCGTATTAAAAGCGGTTCAAACTGTTAATGAAATTATTGCTGAAGAAATTATTGGATATGATGTAACTGAACAAAGAAAAATAGATTATGCAATGTTAGAACTTGATGGTACAGAGAATAAAGGGAAATTAGGTGCGAATGCGATCCTTGGTGTTTCTCTTGCTGTTGCTAGGGCAGGCGCAATGAGCCGAAATTTACCATTGTATCAATATATCGGTGGTACAAATGCTTACCAGCTACCAGTTCCAATGATGAATATATTAAATGGTGGAGAACATGCTGATAACACTGTCGATATTCAAGAGTTTATGGTAATGCCAGTTGGTGCTAAGAGTTTTAAAGAAGCATTACGATGTGGTGCAGAAATTTTCCATTCACTTAAAAGCGTCCTTAAGGCTAAAGGTCTTAATACTGCGGTTGGTGATGAAGGTGGATTTGCTCCAAACCTAAAGACGAATGAAGAGGCAATCCAGATCATTATGGAAGCAATCGAAAAAGCGGGCTACACATCGGGTAAAGATGTTATGATCGCTCTTGATGTTGCTGCTTCTGAAATGTATGAAAAGAATAATTATAATTTTAAAGGTGAAGGCGTTATTAGGAGTTCTGCAAAATTGGTGGATTACTATGTTGAACTTTGTAATAAGTACCCAATTATTTCTATTGAAGATGGATTGAACGAAGATGATTGGGAAGGTTGGAAATTGATGACTGAAAAGTTAGGCAAAAAAATACAAATCGTAGGAGATGATTTGTTCGTTACAAATACTCAGCGTCTTGCAAAAGGAATTGAAAAAGGAATTGCAAATTCGATTCTTATTAAAGTAAATCAGATTGGTACATTAACTGAAACATTAGAAGCGATCGAAATGGCGAAACAAGCAGGTTATACAGCTGTTGTATCACATCGCTCAGGTGAGACAGAAGATACGACAATCGCTGATATTGTTGTTGCGACTAATGCTGGACAAATTAAAACAGGGTCTGCAAGTAGGACGGATCGAATCGCAAAATATAATCAATTACTAAGAATAGAAGAAGAACTTGAAGAAGTAGCGGTTTACAAGGGAATAAAAACATTTTATAATCTTAATATTGCTTAATTTGATATGAAATGTGTTGAAGTTTAGATTTGTAACATATATATTAGTAGCAATACTCTTGTATTTGTTTTATACGAATATAAGAGTAAGCTATCTAAATGTTAAGTACGGGATGAGTATTCATCGTTTAAGTATGCAGATAGAGGCAACAAAAGTTAAGAAAGTCGAAATAGAGAATAAGCAAAAAGAGGATAACCGAATTAAGGATATTGAAGGAAGAGCGCGTACAATACTGGGTCTCATAAAAAAAGATGAAGTTGCCTATCGAATCATGAAAAAATAAGAAATATGGAAAATCAAAACGAATCACCCTCATTAATTACTGGAAGCATTATCGAAGGAACCATCTCTGGAGTCACCAGCTTTGGTGCTTTTGTAAAGTTTCCAGGAAACGAAGAAGGCTTAGTGCATATATCTGAAATTGCCAATGAGTATGTAACCAATATTGCAGACTTTGTTACTTTAGGAGATAAAGTTAAAGTAAAGGTTTTAGGCCTTAATAAAAAGAATAAATATGATTTATCTTTGAAGCAAACAAAAGAAGATCAAAAACCAAGCCAGGAAGGCGGTTCAACTGGTGACGTAAATCAACATTCAGCTGCACCAAAAAGACCTGCATTTAAATATAAGAAAACAGAGAAACCTATGGTTTCTGTTTCACCCTTTGAAGACAGAATGTCAAAATTTTTGAAAAAGAGCGAAGAAAAACTCATTGACCTAAAACGTAATATTCAAACTAAGCAAGGCGTCAAAAAACGAAAAAAAAGATAGTCTTATAGAATAGGCGAGAAGAGTCTTGCTACTGACTCAGCTGTTTTTATAAAAATAGATCGTTGTTGTAGATCCGATAAATAAATCTGCCGACTGTGTTTCAGGTCATTCATAAAGTGTTCATTAATAGTTGCAACTACTTTTTTATCATAAATGAAAGCAGTAATTTCAAAATTGATATTCATACTGCGTTGGTCTACGTTTGCACTACCAATACTGGCGACCATATTATCGACAGTAATAACTTTAGAATGGACAAATCGATGGGGATCATAAGTAAAAACTTGGACTCCTGAGGCAAGTACTTCCTCAAAAAAAGAGGTTGTTGCTAGGAAAGTTAGTATATGATCTGGTCGACCCGGTACGAGAAGTTTCACATCACAACCTCCAAGTGCAGCTGTTTTAAGTGCCATCAGCAATGCTTCATCGGGTATAAAGTACGGAGTTGTAATGTAAAGCGATGTTCTTGCAGAGGCGATTGATTCAAAATAGAGTTGAGCAATAGTATCCCAATTTGAGTGAGGTGAACTGGGAACAATATGTGTTAGACTAGTACCGAAGCATGTATTAGAGAAATCGGGGAAATAAAAAGGGTTACGACTAAGACGGATTTTTTTAACAAAATACCAATCTTGAAAAAAGACGAGTTGGATATTGTTAACAGACTCACCAGTAATTCTTATCGCGGTATCTCTCCAATAACCAAATCTTTTATTTTTTCCAAGATATTCGTCTCCCACATTCATTCCACCCAGATAGCCAATCGTACCGTCGATAATGATTAGCTTTCGATGGTTTCTATAATTTGCTTTTAAATTAACAAGGGGTATCCATACAGGACGAAATGCTGCTAAATTGATGTTCGGATGTTTTTTTAAAACCTTGAAAAAATTGCTCTTCAAACTTTTACGGGAACCGATAACATCCACTATAATTTTAATAGAAACGTTTTTTGAGGCAACTTTTAGTAACGCATCTCTTAATATTTGTCCGGTGGAGTCATTATTAATGATATAAAATTCTAAGTGAATATGATGTGTAGCATTTTCTATGTCATTAATCATAGACTGAAAGATAGTGTTGGTATTTGAAAAAACTTGGATGGAGTTATTTTCATAGAGAGGAAGTTTTGTTGCTGTTGCTGCAATATTGATGAGCTCTTTTTTTGCATTGGCTTCAATATGTCCTTTTAGCAAAAGATTTTCTCTGTAAGTGGTCGTTTTATTCCCCTCTTCGTTTAAATACTTAGATTCAGAAATGCGGCTTATTATGCGTTTTTTTCGCCAATCAATCCCAAAAAACAAATAAAGGATAAACCCTAACGTCGGCATAAAATAAAGCACTAAAAGCCAGCTAATAGTCTTAGACGGACTTTTCTTGCCAAACAAAACGATAATAATAAAAACATAATTTAATAGTATTAATAACTTGGGGAATATTGGTAGAAATGAGCTCATTGGTTAATAGTACTAATGAGTTTTTTGAATGTTTCTTCAATATGGGTTGCAGCATCAATTGTATATTCTCTGGAGTTGTTATCCCAATCAAAAATAATTGGACTTCCAATTGAAATATCAATTTTCTTTGGGTGTACGATTACACCCCCCTTTGGCATAGCTTTATATGTTGGGTTCATAACAATTGGTAAGATAGGGGTTTTAGTTTGAAACGCAATCATAATACTTCCACGTTTGACTTTTCCAATTTTCCCATCAATTCCTCGTGTTCCTTCAGGATATATAAGTGCGGAACGACCTTGTCTCACCATCTCTTTTACCTCATCCAGTGTTTTAGCAGCTTTTTTCGAATTGGATCGCTCAATCGATACATAACCACTCATCCGTAATGAGCTTCCAAAAATTGGGATTTTAAATAAACTGTCTTTAGCAACAAAGAAGAAACCGGGAGGCAGAAAAGATAATGCCAACATAATATCAATTTGGCTTTGATGATTGATTACATAAATGTAAGGGCCCTTATCTTTTGGCATTTCTCCATGAATTTTTATTCTAAAACCGGAAAACAATACAATCGTTCGCGTCCATGCTTTTGCAAAAATAGTATAAATAAAATGTCGATTTCTGCCAAGAAATGGGTAAAGAGGGCAAATAATCAGCGAGTAAAAGATATAGGTTAATAAAACAATGAAAAAGAAATAAGCGGTATATATAATGCTTAATAATTTTCGAATCATAGTAAATGTATTATAGCCTAATACTTAACAACGAAAAAGATAAACTTCTTATTTGATAGCGTTAGCACCACGTTCTTTAGTTCGGATTCTAACTGCATCGGCTACGTCATATACAAAAATCTTTCCATCGCCAATTTCTCCGGTGTAAGCCTTATCAATTATGATCTCAATCACTTTTTCTAAATTAATATCACTGACAACGCATTCTAGTTTAATTTTGTTGAGTAAATTTAGTTTAAACTCGGTTCCGCGATAGATTTCTCTAAACCCTTTTTGTTTGCCACATCCTTTTACTTCTGAAATAGTCATAGATGGAATGTCTGCATCAATAAGGCCTTCTTTTATCGCTTCTAGTTTGGATGGTTTTATTATTGCTTCAATTTTTTTCATAAAAAACTCCTTTATTCATATGTAGAATAAGCTTCAATTCCGTAAACTGCCAAATCGATGCCTGCAACTTCTTCATTTTTAGAAATTCTAATTCCAACTGTTTTTTTCATAATACTTAACACAGCGTATGTGGTAGCAAATGAAAATATTGCAACGGCCAATACTCCTATAACTTGGACTAAAAAGAAATTAAATGATCCCGAAAACAGTAGCCCTTTTTCTGAGGCGAAAAGACCGACCGCAATTGTTCCCCAGACACCATTGACACCATGAACGGCAATGGCACCTACTGGGTCGTCAATTTTCAATGCGTCAATCGCTGCTACACCGATATCCACGAGAATTCCTGCAAAAAGACCGATAATGATAGCAAAAGCAGGGTCGACTAAGTTACATCCAGCAGTAATAGCGACCAATCCGGCTAGTATTCCGTTAATAACCATTGTGATATCTATTTTCTTGTATCGGAGAGAGGTATAAAACATAGTAGCCATTCCTCCCATGATAGATGCTAGAAAAGTATTTACCACAACTTTGCCAATTAAGTTCCAGTTATTGACTGCGCTAAGAGTAGACCCTGGATTAAATCCAAACCACCCGAACCATAGAATAAATGCACCAATTGCAGCGAGTGGTATATTGTGTCCCGGAATAGCATTTGAGCTACCATCTTTGTTATATTTCCCAAGACGAGCACCTAGCACTATTGCGGCGGCACAAGCGGCCCATCCACCCACAGCATGAACAGCAGCGGAACCGGCAAAATCATTAAAGCCAAGATTGGCAAGCCATCCATTTGCATTCCAAATCCACCCAGCAGCTAAAGGATATATAAATGCAGTAAATGCAACAACATATACTGCATATGACCAAATTTTCATGCGTTCAGCAACTGCCCCAGATACGATAGAAATTGCGGCTACAGCGAAACCAAATTGCAAAAACCAAAAGATGGTATCCGGTATGGTTAAGTTTAGTCCGGAATTAATAATTCCAAAACCGGTTCCAAAAAACCCCTTGCTTGCTCCATACATAATGGCATAGCCGATAGCATAAAAGGCAATTCCTCCGAACATTAAATCTACTAATACTTTTGCTATGATGCTGGTAGCATTTTTGCTGCGAATAAATCCGCACTCAAGTATCGCAAATCCGCCTTCCATTTGAAAAATAAGTGCTGCACAAATAGTAACCCATACAGTATCGATGGCATTTGTCAGATGCATATTGATTCTCCTCTCAGTTTGTTAAATTGATGTAGTTTGTTTTTCTTTGCCCAAACACCAGTTTATGAAAAGTATAATATTTAAATGGAAAGCAAGTCAATAGAGAATGACAGTAAAATATTAAAATAAAATCAACAAAAGAAAGAAAAACGAAAAACGACGAGCAAAAATATAATAAAAGGCAAAAATATAATAGAAATAAATAGTAATAATAATAAAAAAAGGGGCAATTTATTAAATTGCCCCTTTTTTATAACATATTTTAAAGAATAACTAATTAAACATTAACACTATTTTTCTTTTTTGCTTTTAACGTAGTGGTAATGGTTACTTTCCCACTAGAGGCATTAAGAATTTGTTTGGCACTTTGGTCTCCAGCATCTGTAATAAAGGTTAAACCAGTTTCCTTTTCTGTTTCTCGATTACCAGCAAAAATATCATTTCTTGTAATAGAATCTAAGCTGAATCTTCGTGCCCCTGCCATAAGTTGCTGTACTCCGGCTGCCAGTTTGTCTGCGAGCGTCCAGATTGCAATTGCGCCATAGGGAATGTTCTTCATTTCATTTTTCCCGACTTTCTTTTGAACGTCATAGTATCCGGCAAATATTTCTTCTGCACTAGAACCAAGTTCTGCAACACTCTTTGGTAATGAATCCCAGTTGCCGTTAACTTTAGCTTTAGACTGTGGATTAAGAACACCTTCAATATTTGATCCTAAGTAACCGGGGATCATTACGGAACGGCCCATACATATAAGTTTGGTGTATGGTGAACCCAATGCAAGTGCTTTAAATATTTGATCCTCTTTAACCAATCCACCAGCAAATGCAAGATCGACCACTTTTTGACCTTTTGAAGCAAGTATTGCTGCATATTCTTGAGCTTTGGAATGAAGTAGTAGGCTTGGAACTCCCCATGATTCCATCATGTTCCATGGACTCATGCCTGTACCACCTCCAGAACCATCAATTGTTAATAAATCAAGATTAGCATCAGATGCAAATTTTATTGCCATTGCTAATGCTTCCATTCCATAGGAACCAGTTTTTAGAGAGATTCTATCAAATCCGAGACTTCTTAAATATGCAACAGAATCCATAAAAGATTCCTGTACTGCTTCCCAAGAGTTAAGACTAGTGTAGCCAAGACGACTGTGTCTTGCAAAAGATTTAATTGCTCTGTGCTTAAATGCATCTTGAACTTCTTTCTTAGTTGGATCGGGGTCTACTACATAACCACGTTTCTTTAAGAAGATGGCATATTCCAAATCTGTAACCTGGATTTCTCCACCGATATCTTTTGCTCCTTGTCCCCATTTAAGTTCTAGGATAATTTTATTCCCATATTTCTTTGCTAAAAATTCTGCAACACCATTACGTGTATCTTCAACATTCATTTGAACAATGATTGCGCCATAACCGTCATAGTATTTTAGGAAGGTATCGATTCTTCTTTCAAGTTCTGGAGCTTTGCTAATTTTACCATCACTCATGATGGATTTTTTATCAACACCTACAACGTTTTCACCCACAACGATTGGAAAACCAACTAATGCAGCACCGACGGCAAAAGATTCCCAATATTTAGCTGCTATAAAAGTAGAACCAAGAGCACCGGTCATGATGGGTAATCTTGCTTTTGTTTTTATTTTTGAGCCAAAAGAGGTTTCGATACTGACATTAGGGAAAATACAATCATCTTCAGAATTTGATATTCCTGTCGGTAATCCGGTTGCACCGTAATTATAACCATTTATTCTAACAGAATTATAGGAAACACCGACATGAGTTGTGTTGGTGCTGCCAGCGGTTACAAGTCCAAACTCTCTTGGATAAAGCATTTTTCTGCCCTTAATACTCGATAACCATGTTTCGCATTTTCCTGCACAGTCTGCCATACATAATGTACAGAGTCCGGATTCACACGCATTACCCCTGTTAACACTTCCAATTGCATCATTTGTTTTTGGCCATTGAATCATAATACTCTCCTCTTTAAGTTGTAACAGTAACAAAATAATTCAAGTCGCTGCCCAATTCGACTTTTACAATAACTTGTAAACAGTAAAATACAACCTCTTTGTTGAAAATTAAGTGCTATAGCAACGTTGCTACAACTTAATGTGTTAATACAAGCATAACAATTTAACGAATAGTAACCACCATCTAATGATCGCCTTTGACCGGGTGTTTTATTTCGTCAACGATTAATATAATATCCGCAATATCTTCCATAGATTTGCGATTGTTCATTGAATAATTCTTAAGTCGTTTATATGCTTCTTCTTCACTTAAGTTTGCTTCTTTCATTAAAATCCCTTTTGCACGTTCAATCTTTTTTCTCATGGCAAGTTCTTCTTCAATTAATTTGCTTTTAATGATTAGATTGGTGTTTTCGAATGAAATAGCGGCAAGATTTGAGATTGTTAATAACAGCGCTATTTCGCTTTTAGTAAATGAATGAGGTTCAGATGTGTAACAATTAATAACGCCAATAACATTATTCCTAACGCATAAAGGTACGCATAGCAATGATTTTAGCCCCTCTTTTTGTGCAATATCCTGATGTTTGTATTCGGGTTCTTTTGATACATCTTTGATTGTTATTGGTTTATTTTGAAGCGCTACTTTGCCGGCAATTCCTTCTCCCAATTTTAATGGTTGTTTATTTATATAGAGATTACTAAAGCTTTGAGTTGCTTTTATTTCAAGAAATTTTGTTTGATCATTGAGGAGCATTAATGAACAAATATTTGAATTCATAAGCTCGGCTACAATAGCCACAACCTGTTCAAGGATGTTTTCGAGATATCCATCAGAAGCAACGACTTCGCTGATTTTTGCTAGTGCTTTGAGCTGGGCATTTGTTGTTAGTTTTACCATAAGATTACTCTTAGAAAGTATATCATAATAAGAACTGTAGTGTATACTATAAAAGGGGTTGCGTTCGTTCCTAAATCAGCTAGAAAAAGAAATAATGTATAGTAAAAATTTATATGTAGAAATTGGTATCTGGAACTTCACTATTGACTATCAAAAATATATATAAGAAAATTAGCAAACTATGTGTAGAATCGGCTGTATTAAAAGTTTAGACCCCATCCATCCTTCAAAGGCATTGTATATGATGCTATCTCAACAAAAGGGACACGATAACTCCGGGTTTGCAATTGTTATGACAGACTTGTACGGAATTTTTAAGCCTTATAAAGATATGCCAATGCTTTCATATTCATCAAGCCATCAAGGAATCAAGATAATAGAAGATTTTATGATGGAAAAGGGATTCAGCAAAAAAATATTTCGCTGGGAGCCAAAGACAATAGCATCAGAAGCGTATGACTTTGAAAAAATGGATTTTTATGGCTTTGATGTGTTTAATTATCCTGAAGCATTACTGAAAGCATCTCAAAAAGAAAGAGAAAAGGTTCTTTTGGATACTCGGTTAGAGCTAAGAAAAGTTCTTGAATGCACAGGAGATGGTTTTGTTTTTTCATTCTGGCCCGACACATTAACACTTAAGGAAATTGGAAATCCCAACCATATTGGAGAGTATTTTAATCTATGGGAAGAAGACGATAAAATCGTTGCAAAAAATATCATGATTCAATACCGACAGAACACAAATTATGAGATAGTTCGGTATGCTGCACATCCGTTTTTTATTCAGGGTTATACCTTATGTGCCAATGGGGAGAATACGTTTTATATTAAGAATAAAGAATGCCAGCAAAGTTTACATAAAGGATATTTGGGTTTTGAATCGGATTCCCAGTGCTTTTTATATACGTTGCACTATGTTCATCATGAATTGGGTTGGCCACTGCAGTACTATAAGCACGTTATTACGCCATTACCATTTGAAGAAATTAATACATTAGAACCAGCAAAACAACAAGTATTATATAAACTAAGAGAATCCTTAACCCATTTGGAAATTAACGGTCCGAATACGATTATTGGATTACTACCCGATCATACTATGTTTACGGTTTGCGATTCAAAAAAACTAAGGCCAGTTGTTGTGGGATCAAATGGACGAATGACTGCAATAACATCGGAAGTAACAGGTATTAATTCTATTATGCCGGAGAGAGATTTGGAAACTGATATTTATCCGGGAGAAAGAGAAACGGTTATTATTGATCACGAACTTAAGGTAAAAAGATGGAATCAAATATAAAAATTAATGAGGTCACTGAAAACGACCTGAATTGGAAAATCATTTATGATGATAACCGGTGCACGCGTTGCGGAAAATGTTTAGCCACATGTACCTTTAATGCATTACAAATGACGGTAGAAAAACGAGCCTATTCAGTGTCGGAAGGTGAAACTCCACAGGCTAAACGAGTATTTAGCACAAAGCCGGTTGTTAGTCAGGTTGCAACAATTAACCAAAAATGTGTGGGATGTGCCATGTGTGAAAAGGTGTGCCCAAATAATGCCATACGACCTGTCAGAAATACAGAAACAAGAGAAATGCTTCTCAACCATCTGAATGGTAGCACCATTAAAAGAGGT
>MFRH01000090.1:0-42219 GCA_001783275.1 Candidatus Margulisbacteria bacterium GWF2_35_9 | reverse complement strand
AAAATCGTACATTAGATAAAATTAAAGTCGGCCGTATTTCACAAATGACAGACCCTTCTTTAGATGCAAGTAGACATACCTTTGATATGCAGAGCCCATTTGGCAGAGTTTTAGGCCCAGATGAGTTGCCGTTAAAAGTTGAAGATGGGGAACTTAAAATCAGCGGAACCATTCCCCCAGTGCGGTGGATTTATCCGATTATTTTTGGAGACATGAGTATTGGTGCTCTTTCAACACGAGCATGGGAAGCGATTGCAATTGCCACCGCTTATTTGAATGAAAAACATAATATGCCGATAAGAATGTGTTCCGGTGAAGGTGGAATGCCCATAAAACTGATGAAGTCAAAATATTTAAAATATATGATTCTACAAATTGCATCAGGACATTTTGGCTGGAATCGAATTATTAAAAGTATGCCGGAAATGATAGAAGATCCAGCTGGAATATTAATCAAAATTGGTCAGGGTGCAAAACCCGGTGATGGTGGTCTATTAATGGCGGCAAAAGTGGCTCGTCATATTCAGGAAATTCGTGGCGTACCAAAGTCGGATTTATTGTCGCCACCCAATCATCAAGGCTTATATTGCATTGAAGAATCTGTACAGAAGATGTTTTTATCCTTTAATGCGGCATTTAAGTTTAGAGTTCCAGTTGCAATTAAAGTGGCGGCATCATCTTCTTCTGTATCTGTATTTAATAATTTACTTAGAGATCCTTATCATATTGTTGGTGGTTTTTTTATGGACGGTATTCAAGGTGGAACAGGTGCTGCACAACAGGTATCCTTAGATCATACTGGACATCCGGTGGTATCTAAAGTTCGAGATGCGTATATGGCTGCAGTAGTACAAGGAAAACAAGGACGAATCCCATTATGGGGTGGTGGCGGAATTGGGCAGACAGGAGATTTAGCAGCAGATGCATTTAAAATGATTTGTCTAGGAGCTAATGGTGTATTCGTCGGCAAAATTCTTATTCAATTACTGGGTTGTATCGGAAATGATAATGGTCGTTGCAATCAATGCAATACTGGATTATGCCCAACGGGTATTTGTACACAAAATTATAGACTAGTGAAACGTTTGGATGTAGATAAAGCAGCAGAATCAATTGTCAATTATATGTTGTCGGTCGACATGGAATTAAAAAAATTAATGGCTCCGATCGGAAATAGTTCATTACCCGTTGGTCGAAGCGATGCGTTGGTTTCAGTTGATGAAGCCATTGCAACAAAGCTTAGAATTCCATATGTGTGTTAACCCCTCCGTCCGCTTTGGCGGACACCTCCCCTTGAAAAGGGGAGTAAAATAAAGGAGTTTGTAAGTGAAGCAAGTATTAATAAAAAATAGTAAAAAAATAAGATTTTTCTCCCCTTGCCAAGGGGAGATGCCCAGTAGGGCAGAGGGGCGTTATGTTAAAAATTGAATCTATAAAAGGTCATAATCGATTATCAAGCCAAGAATTGCTTCAGCAGATTTATGCTGCAATGGCAGAAGGCGAAACAGAGTTTGATATTACTGCCTGTGGTCAACATGATATTGGTGGTCCATTATGGACAAGCAATGGAAAACCGTTAACATTTACGATTACAGACCCAGGCCAGCGTGTTGGTTCTATGTGTATGGAAAATACAACCATTATTGTAAATGGTTCCGCTCCGGCAGATGTGGGTTGGTTAAATGCTGGCGGAACAATAATTGTAAAAGGTGATGGCGGAGACACCACTGCTCATTGTGCAGCAGCAGGCAAAATCTACATTGGTGGACGTGTTGGTACCAGATCCGGTTCGCTCATGAAACGAGACCCAAAGTTTGAATCTCCAGAATTTTGGATACTAAAAAGTACAGGAAGTTTCTCGTTTGAGTTTATGGGTGGCGGTATTGGGATTGTTTGTGGTTATGGCTGTGAAGATCTTGATTCTGTAATGGGTGATCGTGCGTGCGTCGGAATGGTTGGTGGAACTGTTTATGTGAGAGGAAAAGTGAAGGGCTTATATACAGCAGATGTCGGCATGTATCCGTTAGAGAAAGAGGATAAAGAGTTCCTATTAAATGGAATGAAGCCATTTTTAAAAGCGATAGATAAACCAAATATTGAAAAAGAGTTAACAAAATGGAATGAATGGCAAAAAATAGTGCCTAAGTCCTATGAACAAACCCATTCTTCTGAAAAAACGAGTATTAATAAATTTAGGAATGAAAATTGGGTAGAAGAAGGTATTTTTTCAGATGTATTTCCGGATCAAGGTCAAGTGATTGGCCTTGTGAGTACCGGAGATAATCGAATTCGTTATCCAAAATGGGAGAATATTAAGTCCTGTGCTCCATGTGAGTATCATTGTCCGGTATCAATCCCGAGTCAGAAACGGTATAACCTGTTAAGAGAAGGCCGATACAAGGAAGCGTTAGATTTAATTTATTATTATAGTCCTTTCCCACGAACTGTATGCGGACAGGTGTGTCCGAACATGTGTATGGAGGACTGTTCAAGAAAGGCTCTTGATAAAGCTGTCGATATTAAAGGCTTAGGTTCCGTATCTCAGACAAAAGCAACCGAGACAAACGTCACAAAGGAACAAAAAATTGCTGTTGTTGGTGCTGGAGTGGGTGGATTAACGACTGCATGGCACTTAAAGCGAATGGGTTATGATGTGACAGTATATGAACGTGATAAGCAAATTGGCGGTAAACTGGTTTATGCCGTATCGAGAGATCGATTAACCGCAGACTCATTAGAAAATGATTTAAGTAATTTTAAAAAGATAGGAATTAACTATCAACTTGAAACAGAAGTGGATGAAAAATTATATAAAAAATTAAAAAAAGAGTATGCCGCAGTGGTCCTTGCAACAGGAGCATATACGCCAAAAGTTCCCCCGTGGTCTGGCAAAGAAAGACTTAAATATGCCTTGGATTTTCTTGCAGACGTTAATACCGGCAAGAAACCGAAAATTGGTAAAAAAGTGGTCGTTATTGGTGCAGGTAATACCGGTATGGATGTGGTGTTTGGAGCCTATCGATGCGGAGCAACAGAAGTAACCGCCATTGATGTACAAAAGCCAAGTGCATTTCACAAAGAAATTGAACATGCAGAAAGCATGGGTGCAAAAATTAAGTGGCCAGTGTTTACAAAAGAAATTACCGACAAAGGAGTTGTTTTATCGACTGGAGAACTCATTGAAGCGGATACCGTTATTCTTGCAATTGGTGAAGTGCCGAATTTAAGCTACATCAGCGACAAATATGTTGAAACAAAAGGTTACATAAATGTCGGAGATGATTTCCATCTAGTTGATAATGTTTATACAATCGGAGATATTACAAATCTGGGTTTATTGGCAGATGCAATTGGTCATGGAAGAGAATTGGCCATGATGTTAGATGCGAAGTTTATGGGTAGAGAATATGCCCCATGTGCGAAACAGATTATAGATAAAAATAAATTAGTGGTTGAATACTTTGATAGTGTACACGATGAAAAAATTATCGGTAGAGATGCCGATGTAAATCGATGTATCAGCTGTGGGACTTGCCGTGATTGTCGTATTTGTAAGGACTCTTGTCCAGAAAAAGCGATTTCAAGAATACAAAAAGAAGATAACTCGTTTGAGTATGTAGTAGATGAAACTAAATGTATCGGTTGTGGCATCTGTGATGGCGTTTGCCCTTGCGGTATTTGGCAACTCTATGCAAATGCACCCTTAGTCCCCAACGGTAAAAACTAACTAGATTTGTTTACATCGATTCTTTAAATCTAAACGTATTGAAGCTGTCGAAATAAGATTGTCGTTTACATCGAGCTTGTCGAGCTGGTAGCCCCAACGGGAGTCGAACCCGTGTTGCCAACGTGAGAGGCTAGCGTCCTAACCACTAGACGATGGGGCCAAAACAAAATTCAAACCTAAAAATATAATATCAGATAGCTGATTCCCTCTCAATAAGGATAGTAAATATTATAACAAAATTGGATCAGCATCTTTATTATACTGAAACCAAATTTCAACACAACAACCTCTTATGAAAAAATTGGCGCTACACGAAAAGAATAGCAGAGGGGTATTAACAAAACGCATCAGGATTGAATTATTTGGTAAAAAGAGCCTATAATACTCTATATTAATCAAGCAATAGGAGAAGAATATGATCAGATACCTCACAGCAGGTGAGTCTCATGGAAAAGCATTAACCGTAATTATTGAAGGGGTTCCAGCCGGACTAGAGATTTCAACAGAATATATTGAAACAGAGTTAAAGAGACGTAAGCAAGGATATGGCCGTGGCGGAAGACAACAAATAGAAACGGATGAAATAGAGATTCTATCTGGTATTCGCTTTGGAAAGACAATCGCAAGTCCCATTACTATTCTTATTCGCAATAAAGATTTTGAAAACTGGACAAAGATTATGGAACCGATGGCTGAAGTCCCAGATGATTATGAGAATATGACGATTCCTCGTCCCGGTCATGCTGATTACGCAGGGGTCATGAAATATGGCTTTGAAGATATTCGAAATGTGCTAGAACGTTCAAGTGCGAGAGAGACGGCTATGCGTGTTGTGGTGGGATCATTTGCTAAAAAGATTTTGGAAGAAATCGGAGTAGGTATTACCAGTTACGTAACAAATATTGGAGGAGTTAAGATAGTAGAAGACCTTCAGGATATTCTGGAGATTAATAAGCGTAAAAAGAAGAGCCAGGTGATGACAGTTGATTCAACTATTGAAAAAAAGATGATAAATGCAATCGATAAAGCTAAGGCAGATGGCTTGGCTCTTGGTGGTGAGGTGAGAGTTGTAACAAGTGTAATGCCCATTGGGTTAGGAAGTTACGTGCAGTGGGATCGTAAATTGGATGCAAATATTGCAAAAGCAGTAATGTCTATTCAAGCGATTAAGGGTGTTGCCATTGGAATGGGATTTGAGGTGGCAAATAAAACTGGAGACAAAGTTCATGACCCATTTTTATTGGAAGATAATTATATCGTGAGAGACAGCAACAATGCCGGTGGTATTGAAGGTGGCATGAGCAATGGTGAGCCTATTATTGTAACCGCTGCAATGAAGCCAATCCCAACAATGAAAAAGCCACTAGCATCGGTTAATTTAGCAACAGATGAAATAACGAATACTTTTTATGAACGTGCTGATGTCTGTGCAGTACCGGCTTGCAGTGTTGTGTGTGAGCATGTTGTTGCCATTGAACTGGCGAATGCCTTATTAGAAAAATTTGGAGGCGATAGCATGGAAGAACTAATCGGCTTATTGTAATTCGCTTTAATTGCAGTATAATACCAATCGAGGTTGATCCAGCAGTCGCTGCTTTGACTTGCTCTGCACAAGCTAAAGATATTAGTTTTTAACTTGTCCCGAGCATGTTGAGGGAGAGGAAAGTCCGGGCACCATAGGACAGCATAGCGGGTAACGCCCGCCCATCGTGAGGTGAGGACTAGTGGAACAGAGACGAGCCGGTTAAGTCCGGTTGAAACGGCTAAACTCTATGCGGTGCAAACTCAAATAGGCTGTGAACTTTCGCAAGGAAGTACGGTGTGGTCCGCTCCGTCATAAATGGCGGGTAGAGTGCTTGAGCAGGCTGGCAACAGACTGCCTAGAGAAATGACTGCTTTATAACAGAACCCGGCTTATTGGATCAACCTTCTTGTAAACTACTTATCGTTTTCGAGAAGTTTATCAGAATCATTTTGTAGTCGTTATAAAATTTTTCAATATATTTTTTTTCTTTACTGCTGATGACAATGGAAACAATATGGTTTTTATCAATACTAAAATAGGCTACGTACTCGTAAACGATTTTTGGTAGCACCCAAAAATTAAGAGTGTAGGGGACATCCGTTGGAAGTTCAATATCTCGTGTCATATAAGAAAGGTCTTTAAACTGAGATGTCTTCTTTGAAATAGTAATCGTATTAAAAAGATCGAAATAGTAATTAGTATTAATAAGCTCGCTATAAATAATAACGGGTGATTCTATCCATGTCGTACCTTTTAGAAAACCGGCTATTTCAACTCCATACTTTAATTTATCCATTGAAAATTCCCATTGGCTGTTAGGAAAAGAGAACACATTGGAGAACACAGGAGACAGATAATTGGGCTGGCTAAAAGACAGGATGCTTGTAAAAAGAATTACTAATATTTTTTTCATATGGCTATAGTATAATACAAAGTAACGATGTTGCAAAATAAAGGAGAAATATAGCACAGATGAATCTAGGTAAAGAGTTGACGGAGCTCAAAATACAGCACTTGTATCGCAGTCGTAAAATAGTTGAGGATACAAAATACTTTCCAATGATTAACATAAATGACAGAGAGTTAATTAATTTTGCCTCAAATAATTATCTGGCGTTGGGTGAAAGTATAAATGAAGAGGTTCTTGGCAATCTTTTAACAAATGGGATTGTTCAGCAAGCATCACCCTTAATATCGGGTTATACTAAGTGGCACAAGGAATTGGAAGAAAAACTGGCGAGAATGAAAGGTCGGGAATCAGCTCTATTGTTTTCAAGCGGGTTTACAGCAAATTTGGCGACAATAACAACCTTATGTACAGAAAAAGATCTTATTATTATTGATAAATTAAGCCACGCTTCTATAATGGAAGCGACTAAGTACCGTCATATAAATTACCGAGTGTTTCCACATCTGAATTATGAATACTTAATAAAAATGCTTCAGGCACATCGAAGTGAATATGAAGACGTATATATTGTTACCGATTCCCTGTTTTCCATGGATGGAGACAAAGCAAATTTAAGAAAAATTAGAGAGATAGCAGAACGCTTTAATGCCTATATGATTGTTGATGATGCTCATGCAACCGGAGTATATGGAGAAAATGGTTCTGGTTTAGTTAATCGGAAAGAAGTCGTAGATTATAAAAAATTAATAGTAACGGGTACGCTATCAAAAGCATTGCAATCTTACGGTGGTTTTGTCGCGGCTGATTGTCAAATAATTGAATATTTAGTTAATAAAGCAAAGCCATATATATATAATACAGCCTTGCCACTTGTTCATGTTTTCTCTGGATTAAAAGCATTGGAATTGTTTAGTACTAAACAAAATCAGACTAAATTATGGAAAAATATAGTCTATTTCTCTAATACGATGAATAGTCATTATAATATTGAGTTATCTCCTATTATTCCCATCGTTATCGGGGATAATGAAAAAGTTCAGCTAATGAGTCAAAAACTGTGGGAAGACGGGTTTTTTGTTCCAGCAATTAGGTATCCAACCGTCCCAAAAAAGAAGGCAATGTTAAGAATATCCTTATCAGCCGGTCATCAACAGACGCATTTAGAATCTCTTGCTCAGGCAATAAAGAGGCACATCTAAATATATGGATTATTATTTGGTTAGCAGAAAAAGATAGAGTAGATATGCTTTACGGACGAGTAGGATAGGGGTAAAATACGTATCACAATGAAAACCATAAAATTCATATTATGTTTGGGCTTGGTTATCAGTACTTTTATTCTGGCAGAAGTGAGTATCAATAATCCGAATGATATAGACCTTATGAATGACGAAATCAATTCAGCAGAAGAGATAATTCATTTTCCCGAAAGTCAAAATCCTGTAAAACAACGGTACATGCATCCAAAACTTCGTTGTGTTATAGAGGCTCCTGTTTCATGGAATATGGATACGACATCCGCTAGTTATAAGGTGTTATTTAGGCCCCAAGGAGAGAGTGATGAAGTTTATGTAGGATTGATAGCCTATATCTCTAGGGAACCGGTTACTGCTAATGGCATGTATTTAAGAAGATCCGGTTCAAAATGGGATCGTTGGCATTTACTAGGAAAAAAAGTCTTAGATGAAAAAGATAATTTCCTGATTGCGACAGATGAAAGTATCCAGGCTTTGTACAGTCAGAGTACGATGGATAAGAATTTAAGAATTACTGAGATCTATGTTGCTGAAAATTTATATATAAAAAATGAAACGGAAGTTTTTATTGTTACGGCTGTTGCAAATAAAGAGAAGTGGTTTAAGTATAAAGATGGAATAAAATCCATAATGAAAAGCTTCTATATTAGCGAATAATGTAGAATGGGGAATCCGGTTGGAAAAAGCATATAATCACCTAGAAGTAGAAGATAAATGGTATAAAGAGTGGGAGAGCAAAGGTTATTTCAAACCTTATGGTAACGGCGATCCGTTATCGATGGTTATTCCTCCTCCGAATGTAACAGGCGCACTTCACATGGGCCATGCTCTCAATAATACCTTGCAGGATATCGTGGCCAGATTTTACCGTATGCAGGGACGAAAAGTGCTATGGGTTCCAGGGACGGATCATGCAGGTATTGCGACTCAAAATGTTGTTGAAAAACAATTGGCTAAAGAAGGCATTAGCAGAGAAGAACTGGGCCGTGAAAGTTTTCTAGAGAAAGTATGGGAATGGAAAGAAAAGTATGGCAACACAATTACTGGACAGCTTCGAAAATTGGGTGCGTCAGTCGACTGGAGTCGAGAGCGTTTCACAATGGATGAAGGATGCAGTAGTGCCGTAAAAGAAAACTTCTATCGATTATATAACGATGGGTTAATCTATCGAGACGTCTATATTGTTAATTGGTGTCCAAGATGTCATACCGCTATTTCTGACATTGAGGTAGAACATGAAACAAAAGAAGGTCATTTGTGGACAATAAAATATCCATTAGTTGGCGGAACTGGTAAAGAGTTTATAGAAGTTGCCACCACAAGACCAGAGACCATGTTTGGAGATACTGCTGTTGCTGTGAATCAAAAAGACAAACGATATACAAAGTGGATCGGCAAAAAAGTGTTGCTTCCATTGATGAATAAAGAAATCCCCATTATTGCTGATGACCACGTTGATATGAGTTTTGGAACCGGAGCGGTGAAGGTAACTCCAGCGCATGATCCCAATGACTATGCAATAGGCCAACGACATAATTTAGAGTCTGTCATTATCATGGATGGTGAAGCAAAAATGAATGATCTTGTCCCCAAAAAGTATCAAGGTATGGATCGCTACGTATGCCGTAAGCAAGTAATCGAGGATTTAGAAAGTCAACATTTTTTGACCAAGACGACGCCGCATGAACATGCAGTGGGTCATTGTTACCGTTGTAACACAGTAATTGAACCATATTTATCCAAACAGTGGTTTATCAATATGGAGAAATTAGCAGACGCTCCAATCAAGGTTGTTGAAACGGGCGAGATAAAATTTATCCCAAGTCGTTGGGAAAAGCTATATTTTGATTGGATGAAGAATATTAGACCTTGGTGTATTTCCAGACAAATCTGGTGGGGACATCGAATTCCGGTTTGGTATTGTGACGATTGCAACGCAGAGATCGTGTCGAAGGAAGACGTGACAAAATGTTCGAAATGCGGCAGCACAAAAATTCATCAGGATGAAGATGTTCTAGACACATGGTTCTCTTCTGCTTTGTGGCCGTTTTCAACCTTAGGCTGGCCGGAAAACACACAAGATTTACAGACATTTTATCCGACAGAAATACTAATCACCGGTTATGATATTATAACGTTTTGGGTCTCAAGAATGATCACGATGGGACTATATAACATGAAACAGATTCCATTTTCACATGTATATATCCATGGATTAGTCAGAGATTCCAAGGGACGAAAAATGAGCAAGTCTTTAGGTAATGTGGTAGATCCATTAATGATTATAGAAGACAAAGGTGCAGATGTTCTTCGCTATACGGTTGCATCGCTTGTAACCTCTGGCGGACAAGACATTAAACTAATGGACGAAAAACTGGTATCCAGTCGAAACTTTTTAAATAAACTGTGGAATGTGTCCAGATATATTCTAATGCAGGAGACTGAAACAGATACCCGATTAGGACAAACAATCGCAGATAAATGGATACTTGGAGAACTATGCAGAGTGGTTGAAGAGACTGAGAATTACTATAAAAATTATGATTATAACTATATGATCGATAAAATTTATGAGTTTGTTTGGGGTGAGTTCTGTGATTGGTATATCGAAATGTCGAAACTTCATAAAGCAGAGTCTCAAGCAACGATGATTTATGTATTGAACGCAATACTGAAAATACTACACCCCATAATCCCGTTTATTACGGAGGAAATATGGCAGCTAGTTAAAACCCACCCATTATGTCCGAAAGACGAACAGTCATACCCATCAATTATGCTAAGTAAGTGGCCGGTTGTTGCGGATGTTAAGTTTGATAATACACCCGTAAAATTATTTCAAAATATTGTAAAAGCAGTTCGAAATACACGAGCCGAAATAAATGTGCCAGTTTCAAAAAAAGGACTGATTGTCATTAAGGGCAAAAATGCAGGATTACAAGAATATGTGCCATATTTCAAGTTTCTTGCCAGAGCCAATGATGTTGAATTTTCAGAAATAACACCTACCGTTAAGTATGCCTTTGCAGTTGTAGGTGACGTGGAAGTATTCTTGCCACTCGCAGGTTTAATCGATCTAGATGCAGAGAAAACAAGACTCGATCAGGAAAAAAATAAGTTAGTGAAAGATGTGGACATTCTTTCTAAAAAACTAGGCAACGAAGGTTTTGTCAAAAATGCTCCGGCAGCAGTAGTAGAAAAAGAGACTGCTCTCCTCGAAGAGAAAAAATTTCAACTAAAAGCCGTGTCTGAAAAGCTGCAGAATTTATAAGCACTCTTGTGTTGAATCTCGAAACAGAACTATCTGAAATCTCAACAAACAGAGGTATCTTCTATTCTCTAGAGCATATGGAAAAGGCCTTAGAAATTCTTGGAAATCCCCACCGAGGCATTAAAGTTATTCACGTGGCCGGAACCAATGGTAAAGGGACAACCACTGATTTTATTGCCCAGCTTTTAGAAAAAAAAGGGTTTAAGGTTGGCGTTTATACATCGCCCCATTTGATATCTTACACGGAACGATATTCAATAAATGGTCAAGTTATCAGCATAAAGGAGCTTGAAAAATATTTTATAATTGTAAAAGAATCTCTGCCGGAAATTGAACTAACAGAGTTTGAAATACTGACGTGCATTGCATTTTTATATTTTTCAACTGAGAAAGTGGATTATCTCGTCCTCGAAACCGGATTAGGCGGCCGATTGGACGCAACCAATGTTGTCCTTCCGTTGGTATCGGTTATCACCACAATATCAATGGATCATGCTACTTTTTTAGGAGATAAAATAACGGATATTGCGAGAGAAAAAGCGGGTATTATTAAATCGGAAGTCCCACTCATTATGTTTAATCAAAGTCTTGAAGTACACAAAGTGATTGAGTCTGTCGCAAAATCCAAAAACGCACCGGTTATGTGTGTGGAAACAAAGAGCTGGAACTATCTTGAGAATAATCAGAAGTTAGCTGAAAAAGTAGTATCATTTCTCTTCCCTAAAGAAAAACTGGGTGAAGTTGCTCTGAATACTCGTGTTAAAGGACGGCTTCAGATTGTCAGAAAAGAGCCCCTTATAATGCTCGATGCTGCTCATAATTATGAAGGGATTCAAACATTGATTCAGTATGTCGTTAAAAACAAGATAAAGATTTATAATTTGGTATATGCCGCAACCGAGCGAAACGAACTCCCCGATATTATCAAGGAATTAGCAGAGATTTGTACCAGAATGTATATATGCGAATTTACTCATATCCGAGCAGTAAAAATGAGTCGGTATCAGGAAATTTGCAAGGGTATAAATAAAGACATTGTATTAGTTGCGAACTCAGATAAAGAAAACTTGATTCAGGAGTTAATAAAGAAAAACGAAAGCCTTCTCATAACCGGCTCTATTTATTTCCTTGGAGAAATTCTGCCGATAGTCCAACAATAAGCCTAAAAAGGAGAAGTTTTAATAGTATTTATACTCAAAAATTAGTAATCATTTTTTTCCAATGATAAAATTCCGTTGAAGCACAATGCTTAAGTCATTCACGAATGAAATAAGAGAGGGCGAGTTTTGTGCGTTCAGAATTATTAAGGAAGGATTCCTTAATTGGTTTTTGGTACTTTTTGGAATAAAAAAGTACAAGTAATCTTTCCATGACGCCTCAAAATACCAAAAAAATATTTCTTCTTATATTCTAGAAATAGATAAGTAAGCTTAAAGGAGTAAATTTAAAAAGACGAGTTTTTGCCCTCACCCCATTAACCATATTTGATTCCATGCTGTGTGACGACCTCTCCCATTTCAGGAAACAGGAGAGGAGTAGCTGCTTTGTTTGTTAAGTTGTTGAAATACTTGGTCAATTCTTTGATAAAGAATATTTATATTTGAGAAGATTTCTTTATTTGTGACTCGTATAAGTTGGATTCCTCTGGATTCTATTTCTTGTTGGCGATCAGCATCATACTCTTTTCGTTCTTTGTGGATACTTCCATCAATTTCGATTCCCAGCTTATACTCTGAACTATAGAAATCAATAATATATTCCCCAACCACACGCTGTCGTCTAAATTTGATCTTACGGTATTTTCTGTTTCGAAGCAATTCCCACACTTTTTTCTCTGCTTCAGTTGCTTCTTGCCTGAGAAATCTTGAGAAAAATTTCTTGTCAGTCGGAGTGATAGCACATATATCCATTATAACATTATAAATTCTTCCTCCTCTCCCGTTTTCAGAAGGGAGAGGTTAAGTTCGGAACTATCTTTTTTACAGATTGAGCGTTGGGTGAGGGCAACTATTGTCTGCTCCACCTTCAAGCACCACAAAGAAACCACGATATCTTTGCCACCATAATTAATATTTTTTCCAATGATAAAATTCCGTTGAAGCACAATGCTTAAGTCATTCACGAATGAAATGAGAGAGGGCGAGTTTTGAGCGTTCAGAATTATTAAGGAAGGATTCCTTAATTGGTTTTTGGTACTTTTTGGAACAAAAAAGTACACGCAATCTTACGATGACCAAACACAAAAAATATTTTTCTGAATCGCTAGAAAACAAAATAACGTACAAAAAGAGATAATAAAAAGAATTGACGTAAATTGTGTAGAATGATATTATTGTGCTCATGATGAAGGAACTTCTCATTCCAAATGAATTAATCATTAATCGGATATATTTAATAAGAAATACGAAGGTTATGTTAGATAAAGATCTGGCAGAATTATATCAAGTTGAGACTAGAGTGTTGAATCAAGCAGTTAAAAGAAACATCAAGCGTTTTCCTGATGATTTTATGTTCCAATTAAACAAATCAGAGTTTAATGAATGGAAGTCACAAATTGTGATATCCAATTCAGAGAAAATGAGTTTAAGAAGAATACCATATGCCTTTACTGAAAATGGATTGGCCATGCTATCTGGAATACTTAACAGCGAAAGAGCCATATGTATAAATATTCAAATAATGAGAACTTTTACTAAATTAAGAGAGATTATTGCTAGTCATAAAGAATTATTCGAAAAAATAAACAAACTTGACCAGAAGTATGATTATAAGCTTAAAGTAGTTTGGGAAGTAATTGATCAATTACTTGCACCGCCAACAAAGGATACAAAAAGAATAGGTTTCATCCAAGAAGAGCCCGTAACCTAAGGATTAATAAGAAGGCATCTTTAAAATTGACTAAAAGTGGTATATATTATATGGTATATACCAAGGAGTTGATTGACATGAAAAAAGCCAAAATATTTACTAACGGAAGGAGCCAAGCGGTTAGATTGCCTAAAGAATTTCGGTTTAGTGGAAACGAAGTTTACGTTGAGAAAGTTGGGAATATTGTAAAACTGATTCCGACTAATAACCCTTGGAGCAGCTTTCAAGAAGGGCTTGATGAATTTGATAAGGATTTAAAAATTGAAAGAATTCAACCAGATATCCAAACAAGAGAGGATATCCTTTAAATGCGCTACTTGCTGGATACCAATATTTGCATATATATCATAAATAAAAAACCTAAACATGTTTACGATGAGTTTGTTAAATACGAAATTGGTGATTTATATATCTCATCAATCACTACTTCTGAGTTGTATTACGGTATTGAAAAGAGTAAAAATAGAATTAAAAACTTTCATGCACTGAATAAGTTCCTTTCGCCTTTTAGTATCATCCCCTATGATAATGATGACGCTATCATGTATGGGAAAGTAAGAGCATCATTAGAAAAAAAGGGGAATATTATTGGAGCACTGGATTTAATGATAGCCGCTCAAGCCTTAGAAAAAGGATTCACTGTAGTGACAAACAACGAAAAAGAGTTCAGTAGAGTGAATAAACTAAAAGTTGAAAACTGGATTAAAAATATTGAGTAATTTCGTCTATTAACCTAGCAGAAAGCCATATCGTAATCCTTTATCGCATATAATAAAGTTTAGAAAGGTTGCGACATTAGAATCTCATAATGTTTAGTGTTTCGTTTTTGTGGTATAATTACAATGTAATTACAAGTTAAGGAGAATATAATGATATCACGCTTAATCACAATTGGAAATTCAAAAGGAATTCGACTGCCGAAGGCGCTATTGGAACAATGTGGAATCAAAGATGATATTGATCTTCAGATTGAGAATAACGAAATTCGAATAAAGGCAATGCAGAGTAAGCCACGGGAAGGTTGGGGGGAGTCATTTAGGAAAGCATACAAAAAAAATCCGGCTCCCTTGCTGATTGATGATAATCTTGACCTTGAAATGGAGGACTGGGAATGGGATTAAGCCAATATGACGTGTGTCTTGTTCAGCTTGATCCAACAGTTGGAAAAGAAATAAAGAAGACGCGTCCTTGTTTAATACTTTCGCCTGATGAGATGAACGAGTTTTCTCACACAATAATTATCGCACCAATGACGACAAAAGATCATTTAGAGATACCAACAAGAATAAGAACTAAGTTCCAGAAGAAGATAGGCTGGATTGCCTTAGACCAGTTAGGGTCAATCGATAAAAGAAGAATTACAAAAACATTAGGTGCTATTAATAGAACATGTATTAGTAAAATAAAAGCTGTATTAAAAGAAATGCTGATTGATTAGTAATACAAAATATCTTTCTCTAATCTAACAGTAAACCGTAACGTAATCCTTTATCACAGACAATAAAAGAATCAACATTAAAAAAAGTTAGCCAATAATAAATTTGTAAGACACCCGAAAAAAAGATATCCGATCGTTTTTCAGCGAGACTATATTTCGTTTGTATTTCACTTGAAGTTAGCGATTGAAGATCCTGTATCATTCCTTTTAAAAATGACAAATTGATTACGGTTTTGTGAACGATCTGACTGTCATAAACCGTGAGTTTATTATAAATCATTGCAAGAGTAGACCCGGTGCCACCCAAAACGATCAATTGATCTGGTTTTGAGTTTAAAATTGGTTTAAGGTTTTGGTTTAGCGCATGAAGATTAAATTCTTTAAATTTAGACACTTCTTTATCTGTAGGCGGGGACTGGGCAAAGAATTGTTCAGTTAATCGAACAATGCCGAGATCTAAGCTACAATATGTTTCGTTGCCGGGGATGAAATGAATAAACTCGACACTTCCGCCCCCTTGATCAATGAATATGGAGTTATTGGATATATTCGGAACATAGCAATGAACAGCTTTTGCAATAATTTGAGCTTCTTTTATTCCGCTGATAATTTCCATTTTTAGTCCAGTGGAGGTTACCATGTCGTTAAACTCTGAGGCATTTTTTGCATCTCGTAGTGCAGAAGTAGCAACAAAGTGAACAGATTTTACCTGATATTGATTAAGTAACTCTTTAATTTCCAAAAGATGTTCGTGAATTCGCGCCATAACGTCTTCTTTAATAAACCCTGTTTTTTGAAGAGATTGACCCACTCGACACATATAAGACGTTTCTTTGAGAACGTTGATTTTATTATGACTCACCTCAGCAATAATTAGTCGTAGTGAATTTGTGCCCAGATCGATGGCTGCATTTACTGTCATAATGAAGAAATTATAGCTGAGAATGATTAAAAAGAGTACTCATGGATTTAATATATTTTACTCGGAATAATTGGCGAGAAGAGTTCCTTATATGTTATGATTATTAAAGATATGCAAGATAGGAGGGTCATTACCCATGAAGGAAAAAAAGAAAAACTCCAAAATTAAAAAGTTTAAGAAACTTCAGATAAAATTAGGGCATAATAATCAGAATAATTGGGAAATGGACAATCTTGATAAAAAGAAAGTAGAAACATTTTCGCAAAAATATATGACGTTTATTACTAAAAATAAAACGGAGAGAGAAACAACTCGCTACGTTAAAAAGTTACTAGAGGACAAAGGATATAAAGAGAATAAAGGCAAGAATTTTTACATGCTTAATAAAGAAAAAAATATTGCTATTGTACGTGTTGGGAAGAACGACCTCAGTAAAGGAGTAAAACTGATTGTATCGCATATGGACACTCCCCACATCGATCTTAAACAGAACCCATTGTATGAAGACACGAATCTGGCAATGATGAAAACCCATTATTATGGTGGAATTAAAAAATACCAGTGGGTAACAAGGGCATTGTCTTTACATGGAATTGTTGTACTAAAAAATGGAAAAGAAGTGGAAATCCGAATTGGTGATAAAAAGAAAGACCCTGTTTTTTATATAGCAGACTTGTTGCCACATTTGTCTCATAAAGCTCAGAATAATAAGAAAATGGGGGAAGTTATTGACGGAGAAAAATTAAATATTTTAGTAGGAAGTATCCCCTACAAAACAGATGAGAGTTTAAAAGAGAAAATAAAGTTCAATATTCTCGATATTCTGTATAAGAAGTATGGAATTGTGGAGGAAGATTTCTTAACGGCAGAACTTCAGTTAGTTCCTGCGGAGGGTGCTAGAGAGATCGGTTTTGATCGGTCTTTGATTGGTGCTTATGGTCATGATGACCGAATTTGTTCCTATGCTGCTATGGAAGCTATTCTAAAAGCAGAAGAGACTAATGACACCTATGTAGTACTCTTAGTGGATAAAGAAGAGATTGGTTCTGATGGGAACACCGGTGCAAAGAGTTATTTTTTAAAACAAGTAATAAAACAGATTTTTCTCAATAAAGACGGAAAAGTAGATATGGTCAAAATGGAAGACTGTTTATTTAATAGTAAAGCGATCTCTGGGGATGTAAATGGTGCAATTGATCCAGATTGGAAAGAAGTTCATGAATCGATGAATGCGGCAAGGATGGGTTTCGGCGTATGTATGACAAAATTTACTGGGTCAGGCGGTAAATATTCCTCATCCGATGCAAATGCAGAATTTGTAGCTCGAATGAGAAAAGTATTAAATAAAAATAAAGTGGGTTGGCAGATCGGCGAGCTTGGGAAGGTAGATGAAGGTGGTGGTGGTACGATTGCCAAGTTTATCGCCAGTTATGGGATGGATGTTGTCGATATGGGAACGGCTCTACTGTCTATGCATGCGCCAATGGAATGTGCATCAAAGGTGGATTTATTTATGACCTACAAAGCGTACAAAGTATTTTTTGAGAAATTTTAATTATTTAAAACCTGATTAAATTTCTGATAAAAGTCGTTATCTATTTCTTGTACGGATTCTTGAAATTGATAATGTTCGTTATTCATATGATCAAGAGAATTCAAATGAATAGTGTCTTCAATTGTGTGTTCGTGAGAAAAAATATTGTGTTCTAGATGATGATTATTCATTTTATTCTCCTTATAGATATATATTCTTATACCCTGAAGCAATTTTGCTAAACATGGAAAATTTATAATGGATAAACAAATGAACCAATTATATAAAGGAAAGTAAAATAAATTTAAAAAGCTGCGTATAAAAAAAGATTGCTCATTAATTCTAAAAAAATTAAGTTTGCGATATCGAAATTTGAGTATTTATACTATAATTGATTAGAATTATTGGATAATAGAAATAAATATGTATGCATTAATAAAAAATCTAGTCGATTTTATAAGCAACTTCACAAATCATTTAAATGATTTTCTCTTATTTATACCCGTTATCGTATTGGCGGTTCCGATTATGAGTCCATTTAAAATAGTTCCAACACGAACCCAATCAATTATTGAGATTATCTATGAGTTTCTCGAGGATCAAATCCTTAGCTTGTTTCACAAGAAAAAGGATTACAAAAGATGGATGCCATTTTTTCTGACGATATTTTATTATGTACTGATTTTAAACCTAATGGGACTTATTCCAGGAATGCATTCGTTTACAGCAGACTTATCCTTTACTGCTACCTTGGCAGTTATGGTTATTCTTGTTAGCATAGGTGCCGGAATCTATAAAAATGGTGTCGTTAAATATTTGATTAATTTGACACCAACTGGAATCGCCCCAGCAATGAGAGTGGTGATGTTCCCATTGGAAATCATTTCACTTATGTCAAAACCTCTGTCGTTATCCCTCCGATTATATGCAAATATGTTTGCTGGTCATACTGTCATTAAAATATTGTTATCCTTAACTGAAATATTTACAACAAAACTCATTCTTCCGTTTGATATTGTGATTGTTACGGTTATGATGTTGTTTGAAGTGTTTGTTTGCTTTATACAGGCGTTTATTTTCGCTTATTTGTCAGCTGTATATATTAGCGATAGTTTGTATCAGGAATCACATTAAACTAAGAAAGAAAGGAGAAAAAAATGGAAAATATAAATTTAGGTTTAGCATGTTTAGGGATTGGGATTGCATCACTTGGAGGAGCATTAGGGATTGGTAAACTTGCGGCTGGGGCATTTGAAGCGATGGCAAGACAACCAGAACAGTCGAATGCTATTAGAGGTTCAATGATAATTGCAATCGCTTTTGTTGAAGCGTCGGTTCTATATTCACTTATTATTGCGTTTATAGTAATTACAAAGTAACTGAAGGGGTTAAAATGGCAGAATCAGTTCAGCATGCAGACCTTATAATCTGGAATTTAGTAGCATTTTTCTTAATGCTATTTATCATGAAATTTGTGGTATGGCCCAAACTGTATATCTTTATAGTTAAGCGACAGAAAAAAATAAGTGATCTTTTGCGAATTTATAACAAACAGAATGAAGAAGTGGCAAAGTTGGTAGAGAGAATGAAAAATGAAAATGAAGAGGCGATAAAACGTCGAAATATATTTCTTTCAGAAGCAAAAATAGAAAGCAAAAAATTAAGAGATGAAATGATCCAAAAGGCCTATTTGGAGTCGAATGTAATCGTTGAACAAGCCAAAATTGAAATCCAGAACGAGAAAAGAAAAGCCACACTTGAAGTTAGAAAGAATACATCAAAAATCGTATCTAAAGCACTTGAAGTTATTTTAGGAAATACGATTGATGAAGAGCTTGATAGAAAGATATTAGAAGAGACAGAAAAAGCGGTGAGAATAATTGACCAAGAATAAGCATTTTTCTAAATTTAACTTTAAAAAATTTGATGAAATAACGACGGTAGATGAAGTTGTTAGAGTTTTTAAAGAGATCTATTTAATAAGATGGCGACTAAGTGAGCGGCATGAAATAAAGTACCATATTGAAAATAATACAATCTCAACTGAGCATAGAAAAAAAATGCTCCAAATATTTTTAGATGGGTGTGAGTTTGATCTTTCCCCGTATACCTTGGCGATTCTATATTTCCTTATGGAGAATAGAGTCCTCCATAAACTGGGCTATTTTGTTAATGTTTTGAAGTATTATTTTGCTGATGAAGCGAATTTGATGCTCGTTGAAGTTATATCTAGGTTTGAAATTGATAAAGAAGTTTTAGAAATCTATAAATCGAGTTTAGAGTATTTATATAATAAAAAGGTGGCCTATATTTATAAAAAAGTACCCGATATATTAGGTGGTTTAAAACTACGTTGGTTTAGTGGTGAAATAGATATGACCATTAGACGCAAGGTAAATGGAATTCAAAAGATTCTAGTAGAAGGGAAGGGATCGCTATGGTAAACGAAAAGGCTGAAGAAAAAATTAATTTAGTAGATAAGATTCTTGAGCAGATAAAAGTATATCGAGAAGAAATAAATGCACAGGAAGTTGGGATTGTTCTTGATAGCGGGGATGGAATCGCCAGAATAGGTGGTTTGCCAGGTGCATTGGTTGGAGAAATGTTGGATTTTGGCGAAGGTGTTTCAGGAGTCGTCTTTAATCTTGAAATGGAAGAGGTTGTTGCCATAATACTAAACCGTCATGTTATGGTTAAAGAAGGTCATGCGGTTAAAAAGACAGGGCGAATTATAGAAGTTCCTGTTGGTGAACAATTATTAGGGCGAGTTATCGGTCCGCTTGGAAAACCGATGGACGGACTGGATGATTTGGTCTGTGATGAGTATTACCCAATTGAAAATTCCCCACCAGGAGTAATCGATAGGAAGCCAGTAGATAAGCCGCTTCAAACGGGTTATATGATGATAGATGCGACAGTTCCGATCGGACATGGACAGAGAGAGTTGATTATCGGTGATCGACAAACAGGTAAAACAACTCTGGCGATTGATGCAATAATCAACCAAAAGGGTAAAGATGTTGTCTGTGTGTATGTTGCAATCGGTCAGAAAAACTCGACTGTCGCACAAATAAAGAAAACTCTAAAAGAGCATGAGGCGTTGCAATATACTGTTATTGTGAATGCACCTGCGTCATCTCCCTCTTCAAAACAATTTTATGCTCCTTATGCGGGGTGCGCAATTGCAGAATATTTTATGAACCAGGGCCGGCAAGTTCTGATTGTTTATGATGATTTGACCAAGCATGCACATGCTTATCGTAATATTTCCTTATTATTGAAACGCCCACCGGGAAGAGAAGCCTATCCGGGGGATATATTCTACATTCACTCTCGATTACTAGAGCGAGCGGCACAGTTAAATGATAAACTTGGAGGCGGGTCTATAACCGCGTTGCCGATTGTTGAAACACAAAATGGGGATATCGCTGCGTACATTCCAACAAACGTTATTTCTATAACCGATGGGCAGATATTCCTTACGACGGAACTTTTCAGGGCAAATATCCGACCCGCTATTAATCCGGGGATATCCGTTTCACGTGTTGGTGGCGCTGCACAAATTAAGGGTATGAAAAAAGTAGCGGGCTTACTTCGTCTTACCTTGGCACAATTTCGCGAAAAAGAAAAATTTTCATTATTTGCCGCAGATTTGGATGAAAGAACCACACATCAGCTACGACGAGGAAAAGTATTAATTGAAATTCTTAAACAGAAGCAGCATCGCCCGATGAAGGTCATTGATCAAATGTTGGTTATATATGCGGCTGTGAACGGGTTTTTTGACGATGTTCCTCTTGAAAAAATAGAGTCAATGAGAGCGGATTATACGGAGTTTATGAAAAGACAGGCTTCGGCTCTTTATGAGATTTTTGTTCAAGAAGAAATGATTTCTGATGAGCATAAAACGGAATTGAACCATATTATAAAACAAGTAATAAAGGATTTATCATAAAAAAACGCTATGAGTGATATTCAGGAACTAATACAAAGACGAAATAATATAAAATCTGTCCAAGAAATAACAGATGCGATGCAGATTATCGCAACCATTATGATTGGGAAAGCACAGAAATTATTAAATTATCGGAAGAAAATACAACCCTACTATGATCGGCTTTTTTTTACACGCCATATTGACGAGCTTGAGAAATCAAAAAACAGTGAAAAATGGCTCATTGCGTTTTTTTCTGAAAAAGGTTTTTGTGGTGGGTATAACTCTCAATTGGTACCATTTTTACTTGCTCATAAAGAAACAAAAAATATTATTATTGTAGGAGATAAAGGCCGTGCTATATGCAGAAAACATCGTATTAAATACACGGCATTTTATAATAGTTCCTCCCGTGTACCTCATGAAACAATCGTTTATGATATTTTTGAAACTTTTAAGAAAAATAACTTTCCATGGGATGTAAAGGTTGTGATTAATAAATATAACAATATGTTTAGTCAGGTTCCAAAGGTTGTTGATTTTTTCCCAGTCCATGAGGAAATATATCGAAATATTGAGGCAACAGTCGATATGTCTTTAGGTGTTATAAATCAAATAATATTGGAAAAATATATTCGAGATAGATTGTTTTATTTTTTCATCCAAAATTATACAGGAGAAACTGCTGCAAAGTTACTCATGATGAAAAGTGCTGTCGACAATGCAGAAAAATTGGGAGAAGAGCTGGGTAAAGATATTCAAAAAGCAAGACAGCATCAAATCACGCAGGATTTAAGCGAGATAATAGGTGCATATAAAGTGTTGAGCAGTTAAGGAGATAATTATGGAAAAACAAAATATAGGCAAAATAGTTCAAGTAATAGGACCGATTATTGATGTTAAGTTTTCACAAAACAACATTCCAGATATACGAAGTGCGTTAAAAATAAGATTTAAAGATATAAAAACAAAACAAGACAAAGAAATTATTGCTGAAATAGCACTTCAAGTTGAAGGAGGCATTGTAAAAGCAGTTTCCATGCAACCGACAGAGGGTCTTTCAAGAGGGATGGATGTTATCGATACTGGTGGTCCTTTGCGTGTACCAGTTGGAAGAGAAACACTTGGAAGAATGTTTAATCCTTGGGGTGAAACAATTGACGGGGGAGAACAGTTAAAAAATTGTCAGTATTATGAAGCAAGAAGACCGACCCCAAAATTTGAAGACTTAGCATTTAATGATGAGTTGTATGAAACGGGCATCAAAGCAATCGACCTATTATCACCATACGTTAAGGGTGGGAAAACAGGCTTGTTTGGAGGCGCTGGAGTTGGGAAAACAGTTATTATTATGGAAATGATCCATAACATGGCAAAGCATCATGGTGGTATTTCAATATTTGCTGGAGTTGGAGAACGCACCCGTGAAGGAAATGATTTATGGCTGGAAATGAAGCATACTAAAGTTATTGATAAAACAGTTCTTGTTTTCGGACAAATGGGGGATTTGCCAGGTTCAAGGTTGCTTGTAGCCCAATCGGCTTTAGCGCAAGCTGAGTATTTTAGAGATGTGGCAAAGCAAGACGTATTGTTTTTTATTGATAATATTTTCCGTTTTGTACAAGCTGGTTCTGAAATTTCAACACTATTGGGTCGTATACCATCTGCCGTAGGTTATCAGCCGACACTAGATATAGAAATGGGGCGATTAGAAGAACGTATTGCTTCGACAAAAAATGGATATATTACATCCATTCAAGCCGTATATGTTCCGGCAGATGATTTTACCGACCCTGCTGCAGCAATAACATTTAGCCATTTAGATTCAGTAACGGTTCTCTCTCGAAAAGTGGTTGAAATGGGGATCTATCCAGCTATTGACCCATTAGCATCGTCATCAAGAATATTAGACCCGGATATTGTTGGAGAAGAGCATTATAATACCGCACAAAATGTTAAAAAAGTGCTACAACGCTATAATGAATTACAGGATATTATTGCCATACTGGGTGTTAGCGAATTGCCAGAAGAAGATCGGTTAATTGTTAATCGTGCACGAAAAGTCCGCAACTTTTTATCCCAGCCATTTAATGTTGCGGAAGCGTTTACAGGAGTAAAAGGCAAATTCGTTTCACTTAAAGATACAATTAGCGGATTTAGCGCAATTCTTAAAGGAGAATATGATGACTTGCCGGAACAGAATTTTTTAATGAGGGGTTCGATTGCAGAAGTTTTGGAGGAATAAATGCATTTAAGGGTTGTGGGTGTAGAAGATTTATTGTTTGAAGGTGACATCTATGGAATCAGAGCGAATGCTATGGATGGAGAGGTAATCTGTTTGGACAACCACGTGGATTATTTAACAGTGCTTAAAAAGGGTGAAGTCTCTATTTTAGACAAGGATATGAAGGCTCAAAAAGAAAAAGTGGTTTTAAGGCAAGACTCGATTCTTTTTATCGAAAAAAATAGAGCAATAATTTTTAGTTAACGGTTAATCCGTTGATCTCTTAATCTCTTATTGTGTTTAAAATCACTAGCAGATAAAATAATGGCATGTTGATTCGTGCGATCTTAATTGTCCTTAGCTTTTCGCTAATATTTGCTCAGTTACCGGTTATAAAAATTATATCACCAATGGAATCGGATCCGATTATAGCCTATGATGAAATAAATATTTATGGTGAATTAATTGATTCAGATAAGTTGTTTGTAAACAATTACAATGTTGATCTTCAAAACGGTCTTTTCAGATTAAAATTTAAGTTCTCAGAAACGGGTTATCGTGAATTTGCTTTCAGAGCAGAAAATGAAAACGGAAAAACAGAAAAAGTGCTGAAAGTGGATGTTTTAAAAACCTATCCTGATATTGAGAAAAGTCCCTATAAAAGAGAAATAGAAATTATCTCCACGCTACAATTAATGCCAAGCTACATGGGAACCGATTTTTTTAAGCCAGATAATTATGTAAGAAAAGCGGAGCTAACAAGAATCCTGTTATTATTACAAGGAATTGCACCGACAACAAAGTATAAAACCAACTTTTTCTATCGAGATTTATTGCAAACACATTGGGCATATCACTACATTCAGTTAGCCTTAAATCATAATTTAATATATCCATTAAATGCGGTAGAGTTTGCTCCGGATAAAATCATAACGCGAGAAGAAGTTCTTCGAATACTCAAAAATTTCTATGGTAATCTTAAGGAGGAAAGTCGAGCATATTATCGAGATATTTTGGTGGATGATAATGAACATCGCACGATTGCTTATTTAGCGGCACAGGGATATTTGCCTCCAGATTGGATAAAAGAAGATAGCTTTTATCCCCTCAAGCCTGTCAAAAGAGAAGAGTTAGCATATTTGTTATCGAGATTGGATCACATGGATAAAAGAATTAAAGATGATTATTTACTCGAACAGCAACGATTTCGAAAAAATCCGTTGCAGTCGGAATCAGATACCACGTTTGTTTTGTCCTTTAAGGAAATTACGGAGAATATTTATGTTGTGGAGTGCAACCCAGAAAGAAATAAACAAACATTATTTATTGAGTTGCAATTACAAAGTGAGGCAGAGGTAATAAAAATACTTTTAGTCGATGATGGACGAAATATTGATTTGTTAAAAGATGACAATATTTATTCAGGACTGATAAATTTCCAAAACTATAAAGAAGGAACATATTCCTACTTGTATAAGCTATTTGATGAATATAACTTAATATATCAGGTAGGGGATGGTGAGCTTCAATATGCCAGAGGTTTAATTACCCTTGATTAAAAAACTGATTGCCATCATGTATTGCGGGGTCATTATAGCAATGTCGCATCAATCAAAAGTGCCAATGATGCAGATTTCGTTGCAGAATATAGATAAACTATATCACTTAATAGAATATGGGATATTAGCATTATTAGTATACGTTGCTTGGTCATATAAAAAAAAACGTATTCTGGCCTTCCTCATAATATTTTCAATATCAGACGAAATACACCAGTATTTTATTCCAGGCAGAAATTGTTCGTTTTTTGATTTAATTACAGATGTCACAGCAATATTAGGGGTATATATAATATTTAGATATAAAGACAGAAAAAAGGCTTTGCTGTTATAATTTAAAGTATCATAGAGAGTCATTAATTTTTGGGGGTTGAGTATTATTAAAGACTGCACGGTTGGCGTTTATTTAAAATCCAAAGAATGTATTTTGGTTTTTTTTGATGACCATAATCTTCTGAGTATAAAGCGGATCGAGCTTTTTAATAAGCTAGACCTAATGCCCATTCGAAAATACTTAAAAGCAAGCACAGAGAAATATAACATAATTAAGATTTATGTTGTTCCGGATTCGACCTATTCTTTTGAAAAATACGTCACATTAGCGTTAACTCCACCTGATGAGTTTATTGCATCTGTGAAAAATAAGATAAAGTTAAGTTTATCAGATTCATACAGCAAGAAATCAATATATTATAAAATTGAAGCAGAAAGAGCTGAAAATACCATTGAGTATTTATTAGCAATTGTTACGCTAGATCCTATTTTTCAAAAAACCATTGAGAAGAAATTAAGCCTTTCAAAACATTTACGAATAAATTGGATGCCCTATTATTACTGTTTAAATAAATGCAATTTGTCATCATCAATAGACGACAATGATGTGCTAACAATAAATATAGCAGATAAATACACCGATCTAATTGTTAGCAGGGTCAACCAGATTCAATTTGTGAAAAGGCTAAATTTTTCACTTTCTCAAGTTGAAGATGCTTTAAGCAAGGATCATTTTTCTCAAAATCAGCTTAGAACAGCCATTGATATTGACCTAGATTTTACTCGTTACAATGACTTGAACAGGGGCATATCCTTTAAAATATTAGTTGATAATTTTTTAAAGGATATTAGTCGGACCATGCAAGTGTATCAAACCACCTTTAGTCGAACTATTTCTCGTGGGCTTATTGTTTCAGATGTTTTTTTGAAGAATAAGCTAGCAGAGTTTCTTGAGAAAGAGCTCAAAATCACATGTCGGTATCATGATAAAACATCAGCAAAAGCAAGATTAGTTGAAATAGATGACCAGATATCAAGTTTGTCCGATGAAGAAGTTGAGGTTGTTTTGGCAATAGTGAGCGCTCACAAAAGAGGCGATCTTTTTATGCCGATCCGTACAATGAGGCCAGGATTTCGTCATACGATGAAGCAGAAACTATCTCTAAACGTTTTAATAGATAACTCTTGGAAGAAGCTTTTATTGGGATTGATTTTAGTGCTGATTGTATTTTTTCTGGCGAATACATATTGTTCAAAAGCCTATGATCGATCTTCAAAAAACCTATATAGTGTTAAAAATAAACTCGCCAAAGTGAAACAAAAATATTTAGACTCAATGGATACGTCTCAAGAAATAGAGCAGTATCAGGAATTAATAAAAAAACTGGATTACTCTCAAAAAACTGTAGAAAAATCGGCAAAATTACTAAAATTAATATATAAAAAACGACTGAAGGGAATTAGTATCAACCATGTTTCCTATAATAATCGCCAGAATAGCTTCGAGATATATGGCGAGACAGCACAAATGGAAACAGTGAATAATTATCTGGAAAACATTGGCAAGGATCTTCCCGGAACAGAAGTAAATGTTAATAAAATTGAAAAAGTAGCAGAGTCGAATTACCAGTTTTTTATAGAAATGAAACTGAACTAAAGGGGAAAGATGAGAGTCTTTAAACATCAGGAATTATTATTACCCAAAGAGAAGCAATACTATCTTTGGGTTTTTATTTGTTTGTTAATGATAATGTTGTTTCAATTTTTTTTATATCCAAAAATAGTTCGTATTCGACTGAATATGAATTTATCTTCGACATTCCGAACTCAAATAAAAAGTTATGAAAACAAAATAACACAGGCAATGTTGGAAAAAATAAAGATGAAGAAAAAAATGCAGGAATTGGATGAATTGTTTAAAAGTAGAAAGAATCCCGTAATGGAATTTAATGGGTTTTTAGCAAATCAACGGGGTAGTTTCCATTTAAAAAATATTTCTACCGGTCAGAAGATCGTAAATAAACATATAAATGAATACCCAATATACTTTGAATTTTATGATGATCCGATTGGGTTGGCATGGTTTATAAGTAACTTAACAGCGTTTACATTTCCGGTAGAAGTGACCAGCATTGAAATCGATACCTTATCACACCAGGAAATATTTGCTAAAATACAGGTGTTAGTTATAGAGAAAAGAGGAGAAAATAGTGGACGTTAATGAAATAATGGATTGTTTGCCTCATCGGTATCCCTTCTTATTAGTAGATAAAGTGTTAGAGCTTGAAGAAGGCAAGCGGATAGTGGGTATAAAGAATACAACGATTAATGAGCCTTTCTTTCAAGGGCACTTCCCAGGTCATCCAGTTATGCCGGGAGTATTAATGATTGAAGCGTTAGCGCAAATATCTGGAATACTTCTTCTTTCTTCAATCCCAAATTCAAAGGGTAAATTAGCTTATTTTGCAGCTATTCAGGATGTTCGATTTAAGCGCCCCGTATTTCCTGGTGATCAATTAAGGTTAGAAGTTGATTTAAAAAAAATTAAAGGACCTGTCGGGAAAACGTTAGGGAAGATATTTGTTGAAGGAAAAGTGGTTGCAGAAGCAGAGATTACCCTATCGATTATTGATGGACAAATTGAAAAGAGGATTGATCCGACCGCAAAAATTCATCCGAATGCAGTTATTGGTAAAGATGTTACCATCGGCCCCCATGTGTACATCGGAGAAGGAGTAAAAATCGGAAATGGCGTCATAATAGAGGCAAATGTCGTTATTGAAAAATGGGTAACGATCGGAAATGACTGTCATATCCATTATGGAACCATTATTGGAAATACAACACAAGACAAGAAGTACAAAGGCGAAAAGAGTTATGTTGAGATAGGACATAGAAATGATATCAGGGAATATGTAACCATTAATCGTGCCACTGAGAAGGGTGGGAAAACATTGATTGGTAATGACAATCTTTTTTTAACCAGCGTTCATATCGCCCATGATTGTGTTATTGGTAACAATGTCGTCATTTCAAATGCGGCACAGTTAGCGGGGCATCTTCAAATAGGTAATAATGTAATAATCGGTGGAATGACTGGTATCCTTCAGTTTACCCGAATTGGTGATTTTGCAATGGTAGGTGGTTACTCTTCAGTTCGACAGGATATTCCACCGCATATGTTGGTTGAGGGAAATCCAGCCGTTATTCGCACATTAAATTCAATTGGAATGGATCGTCATAATTATACAAATGAACAGAAGAAAGCAATGAAAGATGTCTATAAAATATTTTATCGATCTAGTTTAAATACAACTCAAGCGATAGAAAAAATTAGAAAAGAGATTAAAGAAACCGAAGAAGTTAAAGGTTTTATAGAATTTGTGATGACAGAATCAAAAAATGGAATAATGAAAAGAGGGTCAGCAGATAAAGTAGGAGATTCTAATACGGATTGATCTAACTTATGTCTGAACCGATAAAAAGATTGCTAGTGTTAACTGGAGAAGTTTCTGGCGATCTGCATGCATCGTTCCTGATAAAGGCGATTAAAAAACAAATTCCAGATGTACTCATTTATGCAGTAGGAAGTGAGAAACTTCAGAAGGAAGGCGCGGTTATAATAGCCGATATTTCTAAAAAATCTACCATCGGATTTTTAGAAGCGCTGACCGTGATTCCTACCTTATTAAAATTACGCAAAAAAATTATCACACTATTTAACAAAATAAAGATCGATCGCGTAATTTGTGTCGATTACCAAGGATTTAATATGATAATGGCTAAGGAAGCTAAACGTCGGAATATTCCGATCGCCTACTATATTTTGCCACAGGAATGGGTGTGGGGTTCTGAAAAGGGGATGAATAAAGTTGTTGCTACCGCAGACAAAATGGTTGCAATTTTTAAGGATGAATATAAAAGTTATAAAAAATATACGGATGATGTTGTGTATTATGGGCACCCACTTGTTGATATAATTAAGCAATATAAAGAAAATCAAGTTAATAAAATTCGTCCGAAGCAAAAGCTGATTTCAATCTTTCCAGGTTCAAGAAAACAGGAAATTAAATATGTATTCCCTTCGATGATTAAGATTATGAAGTATTTAATAGATATCGATAAAAAATATCAATTTGTAATCAATTTACCAAACAAGCAATTCCTAAATAAGATTACACAAATATTGTCTGAAGCGAAGCTCGATATCCCGATACGATTTAGTCAAACATATGAAACGCTTGAGGAAAGCGAGTTTGCGATAGTGACGTCCGGCACGATATGCCTTGAAACAACTATTTTAGAAACGCCACATGTTATTCTGTATCGATTCAATAGATTGTCATTCCCGTTAATAAAAAGAGCGTTAAAGAAGTTTAAATACAAGTACTTTTCATTAACAAATATTTTAGCGGGGAAGGAAATTGCTAAAGAGTATTTACAAAACTATCGGGAAAAGGATGTTGCAGTACATATCAACGAGTTGTTTAAAGAAAAATCAGGTTTGAATAAAGTTAAAAAGGACTTAAAAATCGCGAGTGAAAAGCTCACAAATGGAAAAAGTACAGAGATTATTGATTCAGTGGCGAGCTATATACTTAATTAACAAAAAAATCCCAAAAATTATTAGTGAATTTTAATAATATTTATTGTATGATTAGCAAAACTAAGACCGAATTAAATTCTGTGCGAAGCATAGTCAGTTTATAAGAGGGTTGAAACGTATTCAATTGAAAGAAGGTGTAGCATCTTGGATAATATAATTGTTCAGAAATATGGTGGAACCAGTGTCGGAGATACTAACAAAATAAAAAGAGTCGCCGATCGTATAATTAAAGCAAAAGAACAAGGCAATAACATGGTTGTCATTGTATCTGCAATGGGGCATACAACGGATGAACTCGTAAAATTAGCTATGGAAATTATGCCGGCTCCATCCGGTAGAGAATTTGACGCATTGATATCGACAGGCGAAACTGTTTCAGCGTCACTTTTGGCAATGGCACTGCACCAACAGGGTTATGAAGCAATTTCATTAACCGGAAGACAAGCAGGAGTATATACTGAAGATGTTCACAATAAGGCTAAAATTCTCGACGTTAAGCCAGAGAGAATCCTAGAGGAACTCACTTTAGGGAAAGTTGTAATCGTAACCGGTTTTCAAGGTGTAAATAGTCAAGATGATACAACCACGATAGGACGGGGAGGGTCAGATACTTCCGCGGTAGTAATCGCAGCTGCAATAAAAGCAACTGTATGTGAAATATATACTGACGTGGATGGAGTTTATACTGCGAATCCGTCGCTAATAAAAAATGCGAAAAAACATAAAGTAATTTCATATGATGAAATGTTAGAAATGGCGAGTCTTGGGGCACAGGTGCTACACCCAAGAGCAGTTGAAGGTGCAAAGGCTTATGGCTTAGAGATACATGTCAGATCCAGTTATAATTTTAGCGAAGGAACAATAGTTAAGGAGGTTTCAAAAATGGAAATAAAAAATCCGGTGACAGGAATAGCATATGACGAAAATGTTGCAAAAATTGCGATACTGGAGCTTCCTGATGTTCCAGGTATTGCTGGCCAGTTATTTACTAAATTAGCAGATGCCAAAATTAATGTGGATATGATCATCCAAAGTAATCAGGTAGATAGTCATAACGACATTGCGTTTACCGTTTCACGAGATGATTTAATAAAAGCCTTAGAGATTACTAAAGAGTACGCGAAAAGTATTAAAGCTTCAAATGTTGTTCATGATAATAACGTATCTAAGATATCCATTATTGGAGTTGGAATGATGTCAAGTCCAGGTGTGGCTGCCAGAATGTTTTCAATGTTGGGTGGTAATGGAATAAATATCGACTCGATAACAACCTCAGAAATAAAAGTATCATGTATCATTAATTCAAAGGACACGGAAAAAGCGGTAAGGCTACTTCACGATGGCTTTGAACTTGAAAAATGATATTAGTCCTTGGACTGATACTGGTTTATTTTGTCGCAACCTTACCTGGAATTAAGTATGCATTAACTCAAATAGAAGGAAGCAAACCCCTTGTTCGATTTAAACTAAATGAAAAAGTAAAAGTACTCCAATATATGGAGTTCTATCAGTTTTGGTATGTAGTTTCCTATGAAATAATAAAAATAATAGTATTAATTATGGTGTTGCGAGCAGAGAATTATTTTCTGTTGCTGGCATTTTTTTCAGGAATTGTTTTTCCTTTCTGGCAGAAGGATAACCCAAGAGAGACGGGTATATTCCCACTTATATTTATACTTTATCAGAATATCTGGTTCGGAATCGTTTTTGGGTTATTACATGGATTTGGATTAATAAAACGAAGAAAAACAAATACGGTTATTGAAACTGTGTTCTTCAGCTTTTCCTTATTGCTTTTCTGGGTGCTAAATTATGATATGTTGATTATTTATCAAACGATGACGTTAATCGTGTTTCAACTGGTTCATTTATTAGTATCTCCTGCAAAAACTTCAGAAAAATAACTTTAGTAAAAAGTATATAAACGCTATAATATTTTCTGTTATCAGAATGTCGGGGTGTAGCGCAGCCCGGTAGCGCACTTGTCTGGGGGGCAAGTGGTCGTCAGTTCAAATCTGGCCACCCCGACCAATGAGGTTTGTCGAGCAGGCAATCCTTTATCTAAAAACTTATTTCAACTATAATAATCAATATAAGCAATCAATTCTTATTTTCAACGAAGATATCAGGAGTTTATTTTTGATATGATGCGGAAAAACAAAAAAGGTATAAGCGGAGTAAAGGAAAAATATGAATAAATTAAAAAGCAACGATAATCAAACAGAGTTAAACAATCCAGAATGTCGTGACACTGTCACGACAATTGGTAGAGGTATGCTAACTAAATTCAGGGAGGTGTAAAAAATGCCAAAGATAGTTAATATTTATTGCGATGAATCCTGCCATCTTGAAAATGACAAATGTAATGTTATGGTGTTAGGAGCCATCTCCTGTCTGGAAGACAAGAAACAGGAAGCATTTTCCAGGCTAAGAGATATTAAGAAAAAACATAGATTAAATTTTAATTGGGAAACAAAATGGATCAAAACATCAAGATCAAAAATTAATTATTATCTTGATCTGATTGATTACTTTTTTGATAATGACAGCTTACAATTTAGAGTTTTGATAGTCCCGGATAAAACAAAACTTAACCATACTCGTTTTGGGCAGTCACATGATGATTTTTACTATAAAATGTATTTTGGAATGTTAAAAGGAATTTTAGACCCCCATGCCAAAAACAATATATATATTGATATAAAAGATACCTGTGGTGGACACAAAGTAAAGAAACTAAAAGAGGTACTGCGAAATGATTTTTATGATCACCATGAAGAACGGATAATCAATAGAATCCAAATCGTTAAATCTCATGAAATAGAGTTGCTTCAATTAACGGATTTACTGGTTGGTGCGGTTGGTTATGCTAATAGAAATTTAACCAGTAGTGAATCTAAACTTAAAATTGTAGAGAGAATACGGGAGCGTTCAGAGTATTCTTTGCTAAAAAGCACCTATTTAACGGAAAATAAGTTTAATATTTTTAAATGGAGACCTCAAGACTAATGGCAGATTTCAACTGGCTACCCAATGAGTTTATCAAGCAAAAGAATGTAACAGAAGCAACCTATATTCAAGCTTTATACAGAATATTCACAGAAGATTTTATTAATGATCCGGCAAATTTCAGAGGGCAAAAACTTGCTCTAAAGAAACACCCTAAAAAAGATAACAAAGAAGCTACTTTTTGGCATATGATAACAGAGGGAAAAGATGAAATGACCAGAACAATAGAATATAGCAGAGCCTCAAAATTGCCTTGGGTAAAGCCTGTCATTCTAAATGAAGCTAAAACCGAGGTTAAAGTGTGGGAGAATATACGAAAAAGTGAAACAAGAATTGTTTTATGGCTTGAACAAAAAGATTATGTTGTTGTACTAGCTAAACGCAAAGGATATATTTTGCCATGGACAGCATACCCAGTAACATATTCGCATACAAGGGATAAACTATTAAAAGAATATACTGCCTATATAAAGCAAAAAACGCCTCGATAGAGACGTTTTCGTTACTCCTTCTACCATAGGTAGTTGAGATATTAATACTATACCACAAATGTCAAATTTTAAACATAGATGCAAAAAATGAAATATTTTAGAATTCTTATTTGACTGTCATTTGACTGCTATCCCTCACAATGATTCGAACATCGTCCACTAAGCCCGACCACATGATTAGATAGGAATTAAACATATAGACAACAAACAAATTAAAAAAGTTGAATTTTTTAAAAAATCATATTGAATATTGATCGTAATTGTTTTATTATATAGGCAACTGCCTATATGGATGGAGCACGATATGAATAAAGTAGAGCAAATTCTAAAGATATTATCTGATAAAAACAGACTTCGTATATATAAGATGCTTGAAGCAAAACGATGCTGTGTATGCGAAATAGCCTATGTATTACAAATTAAGCAACCCAGTGTTTCGCAACATTTAAAAAAAATGAAAGATGCCGGTCTCATTATGAGTGAACAAGAAGGCTTATGGACAAACTACTACTTAACACCTACGTCCCAACCGTACGAAAAAATTCTATTAAGCGTACTATCGGAATGGCTCGGCAGTGACGAAATAATCCAAAAAGATATCGAACAAATTAAGTCCGTCGATAGAGAAATGATACCAAAGGAGTAATTGATGTTAAGAATATTTACAGTGCTTGCTGACTATTTAACTTATGATCTCTTCAACATGAATGCGAACTCTCATCTAGCAAAAAGCATCCATTTCTTTATAGAAGATACATCAAAAATATTTGTATTACTTGTAATTATGGTTTATGGAATTGCTGTCATACGGGCATCCATTAACATTGAAACTATAAGAGATTATCTATCTGGCAAGAATAGGTTTATCGGATACTTTTTAGCATCGATCTTTGGTGCAATAACGCCGTTTTGTTCCTGCTCCAGCATTCCTTTATTCTTAGGATTTACTCAAGCAAATATTCCAATTGGAATTACAATGTCGTTCCTTATAACATCACCAATGATAAATGAGGTAGCAGTACTTTTATTAGGCAGTATTCTAGGATTAAAATTTATGATTATCTATGTAGTTATCGGCATGATATCTGGAATAGTAGGTGGCTGGTTCTTTGACGCAACAAAAGCGGAAAAGCATCTACTTGTTTTCAAACAAAATGACATACAACAACGTGTAGCAGAAAAAAAACAGCTTTCTTTAAAGGACAGGCATGAATTTGCTAAATATGAGTTACAAGAAATCGTAGGCAGGGTTTGGAAATACATTATAATTGGTGTCGGATTAGGAGCACTGCTCCACGGATATATTCCCGAAGAATTTATCAGCACTTATTTTCATGGCAGAGCATGGTGGAATGTACCACTGGTTGTACTAACAGGAATACCATTATATAGCAACGTTAATGGAGTGATACCTGTCGCTCAAAGTTTAATCAACAAAGGGCTGCCAATAGGAACAGCGATAGCATTCATGATGAGTATGTCAGCAGCAAGTTTTCCAGAATTCATGATGCTAAAACAGGTAATGAAACCTCGGTTGCTAATAACATTTTTTATATTGCTACTAGTTCTTTTCACAATTAATGGATGGGTATTAAATATAATTTTTTAAGGAGGAGAAAAAAATGAAAAAAATAGAAATTTTAGGTATGGGGTGTCCGAAATGTAAGGTGCTTTATAAAAATGCCGAGCAGGCAGTGGCTGAGCTTGGCATAGAAGCTGATATCGTTAAAGTTGAAGAAATGGCTAAGATTCAATCTTATGGCGTAATGATGACTCCGGCATTAGTCATTGACGGAATCGTGAAAACAGTGGGTAAAGTACCGTCACCGGTTGAAATCAGCAAATACATTAAAGGAGAATAGTTATGACAGAAGAAAAGCCTTGGTACACGAAAGGATCAAAGATTGGTGATGCTCTGGAGAATTTGAAAGCTTCCAGTAACGAAGAAAGTTTTTTGGACACAAAAACTAAAGAGTTAATTAAATTTGCTATAGCGTCTGTTCTCCGCTGTCAGCACTGTACGCACAGCCATCTGAAAAAAGCGCTGGCTGGCGGTGCGTCACGGCAGGAAATTACTGAAACTCTCCTGATTGTTGCCACGCAGGCCGCGGCCACCCAGACAAGCTGGAATAAAGAGGTTTTTGAAAAATATTTAGCTCAAAAATAAAAGTTTGGAGGAATTAATTATGTCTAATTGCTGTAGTTGTGGAAGTGATAGTTTAACACTTATTTATGCCTGTTCAGGTGCAGCCAACACCGGTTATCTGGCGGATGCTGTTGCTCGTAAAATGATGAAAGACGGCAATGGGAAAATGACGTGCCTTGCAGCTGTCGGAGCTGGATTATCCGGTTTTATCGAATCTGCCAAATGTGCCAAAAATATTGTCATTGACGGCTGCCCGGTCGCATGTGGTAAAAAAATATTTGAAAATCTGAACCTGCCTTTTGAGCATTATGTTACTACCGATTATGGTGTAGAAAAGAATAAAACAGACGTTACAAACGATGTTATTTATAAGGTAACAAGTGAAATCAGCAAAAGTATTACCGCTTAAAGGATTATACGTTGCAGTTTGTCTTGGCGCTTTAGTTATGCAAAACACGATCGCTGTGGCAAAGGGAGAGCCGATTATTGTTTCTCCATCAGCTATGGTTAAGAACCAGATAAAAGTTTACTATTTCCATGGGGATTATCGCTGCGATTTTTGTCTCAGGATGGAAGAAAATATTTGTAAGGTTCTGGGAGAAAACTATCAAAAAGAAATAGATAAAAAACAAATTGAATTAATAATTGTTAACCTGTCGATATCTCCTGATAGCAACACCTACAAAGATAAGTACAAACTAGAACACAACGATTTAGTTCTGGTTTTAGTTAAAGATTCTGAAGAGAAAGATTACAAAAAGCCATGGGAAATCTGGAATTTTGTTTACGACTACCCCGCATTTAAGTCTTGTTTCATCAAAGAGATTAATCTGTATCTGGAAAAGCTGTTTTATGTTGAAGCTAAATCCAAAATAAATAAGGAGGTGTATAGTTGAATAAGAAAATCATTCTATTAATTTTTATTTTATTTCCTCTTGTTTTTGCACTAAATAAAGAAGGTGTTTCTATTAAATCAGACCCATCCAAAGATGTCAGCGAAACGATCGTAACCAGCCAGCCTCTCGTTACTTTTATAGAATTAGGTTCTGTTAAATGTATCCCTTGCAAGATGATGCAACCAATTATGGCAGATGTTGAAAAGGAATACGCCGGACAGGTTAAGGTTGTGTTTTACGATGTGTGGACTAAAATGGGGCAACCCTATGGTCAACATTATAAAATAAGAGCCATTCCGACTCAGATATTTCTCGATAAGGACGGTAAAGAATACTTCAGACATGAAGGGTTTTTCCCCAAAGAAGAATTAATAAAAATATTAAAACAAGAAGGTGTTAAATAGTGCTTTTAGATTTGTTTAATTCTCTAACGGGAGCACTTTATGGCAGCCCAGTATTGGCATTAATAACTGCTTTTGTCTGGGGAATATTAAGCATATTGCTTAGCCCCTGTCATTTATCCAGTATTCCTCTGGTTATTGGTTTTGTCAGTGGCATGGTAATCAGTCAGGAAAAGCCATCTATAAAGAAAGCGTTTTTACTATCAACGCTTTTTTCTTTAGGTATTTTACTGTCTATTGCGGTTATTGCTGTTATTACCTCTTTAATGGGACGAATAATGGGAGACATTGGTCCTATAAGTGACTATCTTTTGGCCATGTTATTAGTGATAACTGGAATATATTTATTAGAAATTATCCGGCTGCCCTTTATTAACACTGATTTTTCCTTTTTTAAACGTAAAGGGTATCTGGCAGCTTTGATATTAGGAGGTTTAATGGGGATGGCCTTGGGGCCCTGTACGTTTGCCTTTATGATGCCGGTATTAGGTGTAGCCTTCCAAACAGCTGGCACACATTTAACCTTTTCGCTGGGATTAGTATTGATGTATGCCTTGGGGCATTGCAGCGTAATTATCCTTGCAGGGACTCTGACAGAAGCAGCTGAAACATGGCTGAAATGGAACCGGAATAATCGGGCAGTTTTCTTGATAAAAAAAATATGTGGTGTTCTATTAATCGCAGCAGGAATCGGAGTGGGTTTAGTTTAAACAAGGAATTCTTATTATGACAAATACAAGAGATTGTTTTTTTGAGCGACCAAGATCACCTGCCGCTCAGCATAATCGAGGTACATGGTAACGATCTCATTAAGGTCTTTTATCTCATCCGCATTAAGATAATTCTTGGCAATACCAACATCTTGTTTTCTTACTATAGAGCCGCACCAGGATGTCAGGCCCATGTTGGGAACATCAGGATTGCTTCGTGATTCAATAAGTTCCGCTGCCGTTTTTCCGGTAGTCGCCCAGAGCATCTTGTTCTGTACTTTTTTGAAAAAAAGCTGTGCCTGCTCAGATTGTTTGTCGTAATCTATGGCTGTCGTATATATATCTCGGATTTTTTGATAAAACTGGAAATGTTCTTGGCATCGAGGATGCAGATTCAGTTCAACTAAAAATAAAAGATCGTTTGAAGAATAATATTCTACCATCTTGTTTGGGACTGTTTGATGTCATCTGCGAAACTAGAGACAACAAACAAATTATTAAAGTGGCTTTAGCCAGTGGTTCGGAAAAACCATACTATATCAAAAAATACGGCATGTCAGAAAAAGGATGTTTTATCCGCATTGGCAGTGCAACTGAACCAATGCCTGTCAGGATGATTGAAGATGCTTTTGCCAGACGAACTCGAAACTCCATTACTCGAATCAAATCCCCTCGGCAAGATCTAAGTTTTGAACAGTTAAAAATCTATTATCAGGAAGCTGGGCTTACTCTTGGTGATAAATTTACAGCAAACCTTGAACTGTTAACCGAAGATGGTGCTTATAATTATGCTGCCTATTTGTTAGCTGATGAAAATGGAAACTCTACTCAAGTGGCAAAGTACGCCGGAGCAGACCGTATTCATCTTTTAGAAAGCAAAGAATACGGCTATGGTTGTTTAGTAACTACTTGCAAGAGAATTTTAGATAGGATGGAAACTATTGAGAATAGAACAATTAATAGAATTACCTCAAATAAAAGAATTAATAAAAACCTTTGGAATACCGTAGCTCTTCGTGAGGCAATTCTCAATGCCATTCTTCACAATGATTATACAACAGAGCTGGTTCCCAAATTTGAAATATTTACTGACCGAATAGAAATTACTTCTGCTGGGCACATTTCTGCCGGAGAAGATCGGGAAGACTTTTTTGCCGGCTATTCTAATCCAAGAAATAAGACCCTCATGCGAGTTTTTAAGGATTTAGACATGGTTGAATATCTTGGTTCAGGCATGCCAAGGATCTTGGGAGCTTATCCCAAAGAATCTTACACGTTTGCTTCCAGATTCATTCGGCTTACTTTTCCCATAGATCAAGAAGCACTTGATTTGGAGAATCAGGTTAAAGCCGAAGGTGCGTTGGTAGAAATCAAAGAGCCGGCGGAAGAAATTGGCGGATTAAATTCATTGTTTGATGCAATTAAAAAAAGTCCGGGACTAAAAGCGAAGGAGCTTTCAGAAATTCTGGATAGACCTATTGATACGGTAGATAAACAAATACGAAAACTGGCGGATAAAAATTTAATCGAAAGACGTGGAAGTAAAAAAACTGGTGGATATTGGCATGTGGAATAATAAAACATTTCAGGCATCTTATTTGACTGTCATTTGACTGGCAAAATTTATGATGGGAAAAAGACCAAATGCTGAATCTTGTACGGTTCGAACATCGTCCACTAAGGCCGACCATGCTTCCAAAAACGTACAAGATTCAGCATTTATGGAAGCTGACTTCCAAAACTATTTAAAGTAGGTTATAATCACTATATGATTAAGAGAGATAGATACATAAATGAACTTATTGGCTTTAAGGATAAACAATTAATAAAGGTCATCACAGGTATTCGCAGGGGTGGAAAATCAACCCTGCTCAATATTTTTCAAACTTACTTGTTAAAAAATAATGTAAATCCAAATCAAATTATAACAATAAATTTTGAAAATCCTGATTTTGAAGAGCTACAAGATTACAAAAATCTTTATAAGTATATTGAGAATCGTTTAACTAAAGATAAAAAGAACTATGTATTCTTAGATGAAATCCAAAATGTTACCGATTATCAAAAAGCTGTTGACGGACTATACATAAAAGAAAACGTAGATATATATATAACTGGTTCAAACGCTTATTTTCTATCAGGTGAACTAGCTACTCTATTATCTGGAAGATATATTGAAATTAAAATACTGCCATTATCTTTTCAAGAATATTTATCTGCATTTTCAGAACAATCTGACTTGCCGACAAGATATAAGAACTATCTTGTTAACAGCTCGTTTCCATACACTATAGAACTTGATTCTAAACAAATCGGAATATACTTAGATGGGATATACAATACTGTCATCTTAAAAGATGTGGTTGCAAGAAAAAACATTTCAGATGTAGCTGTTCTTGAAAGTGTCGTGAAATATATGTTTGATAATATTGGTAATATAACTTCCATTAAAAAAATTAGTGATAGCCTAACTTCGGCTGGCAGGAAAGTGTCTAATCATACTGTTGAAAACTATATATCAGCTTTGTTAGATTCTTTTATTTTATATAAAGCAAGCCGCTATGACATCAAAGGCAAACAATATTTGAAAACAAATGAAAAATATTACGCTGTAGACGTAGGTCTGCGATATTTTTTGCTTGGAACTAAAAAAACGGATATGGGTCGAATTTTAGAAAATATTGTTTATTTAGAACTTATCAGAAGAGGTTATGACGTTTATGTAGGAAAAGTGGGAATCCTCGAAGTAGACTTTGTTGCATTAAAGGATGGAAATGTTGAATATTACCAGGTTGCGCAAACTGTTCAACATGAAGATACACTTCGAAGAGAATTAGAATCCTTAAATAATATAAAAGATCATAATCCCAAATATTTACTAACATTGGATAACGAACCCGCATCTTCTCATAATGGAATCAAACAAATTTATGCACTTGATTGGTTAGTTCAATCTTAATAATGGTTCGAACGTCGTCCACTAAGGCCGACCAATCGATTAGTTAAAACTTGAACGTATTTAAGAGGGGAATCAAGTATTCCTCCCTTAACGCTCGATTATATCTCGCTGATTCCCTAGTTGATAACAATTAATCTTGTTGAAACTGGGATGAGGGCTCTAGGCTCTACAACATTAATGGGGGCAACAACTCTTGATAAATAGATTTTAAAATATAAATTAAGCACAAGCAACCCTCACTTTCATTCTGTAGTTTTGAAAATTTCTAAAACCATACGCACGTCTACTCGTCATTTCCATTTTGTTATGAAGGATCTTTCTTGCGTAATGTCCTCCAAAAGCAGCTGGTGCATGCTAAAAAAAATCTCCCAAAAAAATGAAAAGGGGCTTTACAAAGCTCTCTATCAGATGTAGTATTTAAGCATCTACTGAATAGGAGAGATTTATGAACGAGACCAAACAAGCCGACCTTTTCAAAGTATTGGGTGTCGAGTCGCGCATCAGGATTATTGACCTGCTCAAGAAGAAAGGTCCTCTCGGAGTCAACGAACTGTCCGAAGTGCTGGGAATCACTGCTTCGGCCGTGTCGCAGCATCTGAAGATACTCCGATATGCGGGTCTGGTCCGCAGCGAGCGGAAAGGATACTGGCTACCCTACGAGATCGATCAGTCCGCCTTGGATAAGTGTCGGGAACTCCTGACTGAAGTTTGCACATGCGGCTGCAAGGACACCGGTCGGGTCCGGGAAGCGGAGTTGGAAAAAACGGAGGACAAGCTTACTTTGCTGCAAAAATACGAGCGGGAGCTCAAGAAGGAGCTTGAAGAAGTGCGTGCGAGGATTAAGGAAATAGCGACGGAGTAAGAAACTATTTTTTTTGACATATATTTAAGTGTTTGCTTTATAACTTAATAAGTCATCCAGGTGATGGCACATGGAAAGGAGAAAAAGCTATGGAAGAGAGCAAGGGTTTTATTGAGAAGGAGGAAAGAGACCTCGTCCGGCGGATCGCCAAGGAGCGGATTGCCCCAACGGCCGGGGAGCGTGACAGAAACGGAGTATTTCCTCGCGAGGCAATCGAAGTCCTCGCAGACGTTGGACTTCTGGGAATGGTCGTTTCTGAAAAGCATGGTGGCGCGAACGCTTCGCGGAAAGACTTTGCATTGCTTGCAACCGAATTGGGCCGTGCATGCGCCTCGACGGCACTGGTGGCCGTGTCCCACATCATAGCGGAAAAAGCCATCGAGACGGCTGCAACAGACCTTGTCAGGGAAAAATGGCTTCCAAAGATGACGGCAGGCCGGGCCTTGGGGGCTTTCGCCGTGCATGAGTCCAACAGCGGCAGCAATGCGGGAGCGATCACCACCACAGCGAGGATCGTCAGGGACGAGTACATCGTCAACGGTTCGAAATTCTTCATCACGTCAGCGGGTGAAGCGGATGTCTACCTAGTGCTTGTCCGGACGGACCCGGAGAAGGGTTCACAAGGAATGAGCGCGCTGCTCATCGAAAAGGACGCCCAAGGGCTTTCCTTTGGACACCCTGAAGACAAGATGGGTCTT
>MFRH01000089.1 GCA_001783275.1 Candidatus Margulisbacteria bacterium GWF2_35_9 | reverse complement strand
GGAAATGATTGCGCTTATAGAAAATCTGGAAGCGGATGTGATTGAAACCCTTATTATGAGGGAAGACTCAATAACGACTGCCACATATATTGGTAAAGGTAAAATTGAAGAATTAAGAGCATTAGCCCTAGAGAAAGAAGCTAAAACAGTGGTCATAAATGACAACATATCTCCTTCTCAAAAAAAGGAGTTGGAAGCATCACTGGAAATTAAAGTTCTGGATAGAACGGAAATTATTATTGCCATCTTTGCAAGTAGAGCTCTTACGAAAGAAGCTCAGTTGCAGGTAGAAAAAGCTCAGTTGCAATATTTATTGCCACGTTTAACCCATCTTTGGACTCACCTCTCACGGCAACAGGGCGGGATTGGAATGAAGGGTGTTGGTGAGAAACAGATCGAAATAGACAGACGATTGGTAAAGAGCCGAATTGCTAGATTAAATGATGATCTTGAGGATGTAAAAAAATATCGTATCGTACAACGGAAGAAACGATTAAAGGGTGATTTACCGTCATTTGCTTTGGTTGGATATACAAATGCTGGGAAGTCGTCATTATTTAATTTTTTTAAAGGGAAAACAGTTGAGGCAAAAGATCAACTATTTGCTACGTTAGATACTGTTACAAAAAGAGTGTGGTTAACCGATAAAGAATTTTATATTGCAGATACAGTGGGCTTTATTACCAACTTGCCTCACTTTTTAGTAGATTCGTTTAAAGCGACATTGGAAGAAGTCCTTATTTGCGATTATTTAATACATGTTATCGACTATTCAAATTCACATTATGACAAACAAATGGAAGCAGTAAACCAGATTCTAGTTGAGTTGGGAATGAATGAAAAACCGATTATTAACGTTTATAATAAATGCGACCTTGTCGACGACTCATTAGTCGACAATCAGGATAAGTTAATTGTATCAATCAAAACTGGAAAAAATATGGACCAATTTAAAGACCGTATTTCAAAAATAATAGAAGGGCACCAATCTAAACGATGAATTATTTAGACTTTGTTACCATAGACGTTGAAACTACAGGTCTAAATATTAATGAAAATGAATTAATTGAAGTTGGAATTGTTAAATACAAGCAGGGTAAGTTAGTTGATGAATTTTCTAAAGTAATTAAACCCGCAACTAGAATTTCTGATTACGTGGTCAATATGACCGGTATAACAAATCAAATGGCCTTTGATGCTCAACCTTTTGATGAAATTGCTGATGAGATCGTTTCCTTTATTGGGGACTCACTAATCCTGGGACATAATGTTCCCTTTGATATGGGGATGTTAAACAGTGCGCTGATCAAAACAGGAAAACCCGCACTAATAAATGAGACGATCGATACACTAGAATTAATTGCTTTATTAATGCCGACGTTAAGAAGCTATAAGCTCAGTCATCTAGCTAAAATGTTTGACATAAGCGAGGAAAACATTCATCGGGCTAAAGATGATGCTCTTATGACCAGTAATCTCTATTTGAAATTAGTCGATATGATGAGAGAGTTAAGTCCGGAGGTTGCGAATTTTCTGTATTACTACGTATCCTTAATCTCTTGGAAATTAGTGGATGTACTGGAAGGAATCTTTGGGGATAAACTAACAAAAGAAGAATACCCTTGGATTTTATTGTTTTCAAAAAAGGTGGATGAGATTCATCATCAAAAAGAAATACCCCAGACAGAGAATAAGTATAAAAATATTGATTTAGGAGATATTTTCAGCCTGTTTAAAAAAGATGGAATTATCAGCCAGAAACTGAAAACATTTGAGGTGCGAACCGCTCAGATAGAAATGATTGAAGAAGCATGGCAAACTTTGGAGGATTCAAAGCATACGGTTATTGAAGCCGGAACTGGTATCGGAAAAACGTTCGCATATACAATCCCTGCGATGTATTATGCATTAAAACATGACGACAAAGTTGTTATATCTACAAAGACTAAGAATCTTCAGGAGCAAATTATCGATAAAGATATCCCGTTTATTAAAAAAACATTGGGGATAGAATTTAAATCGGAAATGATAAAAGGCCGAAATAACTATGTGTGTATGAATAAACTGGCGTATTTGTTTACCAGAATAATTGATGATAAACAGTATGAGGACATGAAGGCGATCCTTGCGATTATGATGTGGCTGTTTGAATCGGATTATGGCGATTTTACAGAAATTCATAATAGTTTGGTAACAAAATTCAACAATCTTTTATCTTCAGATAGTTATTCATGTTTGCAGGGTAAATGTCCATTTAAGACCATTTGTTTTATTAATCGAATTAAGAAGCGAGCTAAAGATGCTCAGCTTATTGTTGTAAACCATGCCTTGCTCTTCTCGGATATATTCTATAGTGCCAATATTATTCCAGAGTATAAACATTTAGTAATAGATGAAGCACATACAATCGAAGACATCGCCACGGGTTGTTTTTCACGTGGTATTAATAGAAAACGCCTTCATGAAGTGGCTGTTAAGATTGTTGAACAAAAAATATTGGCCTCTCATGTTTTGGAGGAGTCGACATTAAAAGTCAAATTTGCTGAGCTTCAGATAAAAGGTCGTGAATTGTTGAACACGAATATTGATTTATTTAAGCATGTTGAAACCATTTTTAAGCATAAGGAAAAAGAAAATGTGTTTTACAAAAAAAGCAAAAAGAAACTGAGTGTTGATCAATTATCTGATGAAGATCAACATATCCTTGAAAAACTCTTATCTGAAATTAGTGAAGTAGTGAGTGAGTTGGAACATATGCTAACGGAGCAGAGTGACTATTTAAAAAAGAATACAGATAAGATTCAATTTGCATTTTATAAAAAATTACTTCTAGAAATCGTATACATAAAAAATGATCTTGAATACTTGAAAATTCATAAAAAAAATTATGTGAGATGGCTGGAAAAAGCAGAATATCGAAATGCAAAAATATTTGATCTCAAAGCCGTTCCGATTGAGGTTGGATCATCATTGCAAAAATATATTTTTGAGGATAAGGATTCTGTTCTACTTACATCTGCAACCTTGTCGGTTAAATCAAATTTTAATTACTTTTTATCACGAATTGGATATCTTGAAAGTAATATTAAAGTTCAAACGCATATACTAAGCTCTCCATTTGATTTAGAAAAAAATATTCTCATGTGTGTGCCTCAGGATTCGCCCCAGTATGCAGATGATAAAAAGTATTTAGAGAGTCTTGCTAAGTACTTAGAGAGAATTATTATAACAACAGAAGGAAAAGCACTTATATTATTTACATCTCACAAACACATGAATGAGGTGTATTATTTATTAAAAGATGCGTTGTCCAATTATAAGATTCCATTACTAATCCAAGGTAAAAATATGTCAGATAGAAACCTGATTACTGCATTCAAACAGAACATCGATTCCGTTTTAATGGGAACGGACAGTTTCTGGGAGGGTATTGATGTTCCAGGTGAAGCGTTATCCCATGTGATCATCGTTAAATTGCCTTTTGAAGTCCCCACAGACCCAATAGTAATGGCAAGAATGGAATCGGTTGCCAGTTCTGGGAAAAGTAGTTTTTTTGAGTATGTAGTTCCAAATGCTGTAGTTAAATTCCGACAGGGATTTGGCCGTCTTATTCGAAATAAAGAGGATCGAGGAAGTGTGATCGTTCTGGATAAGCGTGTGTTATCTCAAGGATATGGTAAACGTTTTCTAGATTCAGTTATTGCGAATAAGAAATTTCCAAAAACAATTAAAGAACTTGCTGAGCTCCTCGTAACCTGGGATTAGGAATGTTCAAACACATGGACGAATTAGGCAGAAAAAGGATTCCTTTTTTCTTTGCCATCAATTTTTTAAAGACAGAAGTAATCGTTGTTCCCCTTAGTGATTGTCCAAAAGATATTCGGTTTAAATGTGATGAGTATTCTGTTAATACAATAATTCCTAAAAATGTTGAAATACCTAACAAAACCATTAAGTCTATGAATCCAATTAGTTTAAAGGACTATAAAAAAGCATTTAACTGTGTCCATGAAGAAATGCGCGCTGGTAATACCTATTTATTAAACTTGACATTTCCCACAAAGATAGTGATTAATGAATCCTTTGACCAGCTCTATGATGGTTCAAATGCTAAATTTAAATGTGTTATTAGAGATCGATTTTTATCATTTTCCCCTGAACGATTTATAAAAATGGAAGGAGATAAGATTTATACTTATCCGATGAAAGGGACATCACAAGTACAGGATGATCCAAGTGGAGACTTGTTAATAAAATCGAAAAAAGAATCTACCGAGCATTTAATGATTGTTGATCTACTTAGAAACGATCTTAATCAGGTGGCTTCAAATATAACGGTTCAAAACTTTAGATTTAAAGAAAAGATTTATACCGGTACAGATTGGATTTGGCAGACCAGCTCTGAAATAGAGGGAACATTACATAATTGGCAGGATCAAATTGGGACAATACTCGATAAACTATTACCAGCAGGATCGATATCCGGTTCTCCTAAATCAAGAACCGTCGACATTATAAAAAACATAGAATCTGACGATAGGGGATTTTATACTGGTGTATTTGGTTATTATGATGGGGAAAAACTAGATAGCGGTGTGTTAATAAGATTTATAGAGAAAACAAAGAACGGACAGTACATATACAGAAGCGGTGGTGGAATTACAATTCAAAGCGATGTAAATCAAGAATACCAAGAATTATTAGATAAAATATATATACCTACGGTAAAAAAATATCCCCTCCTTCAGGAGGGGTAGGGGGAGGCCATTATGCTTTTTGAGACGATTAAATTATTAAATGGAGAGATATGTAATGAAACGTTTCATCAAGAACGAGTCAATTATAGCCGCAAAGAAAATTATGGTTATGAAGACGTATTAAACTTGAGTCAATTTATTAATAATATTCCCAGCATTGGTGTATATCGTGCAAAAGTAATCTATGAAAAAACAGTTAATGATGTACTGATAAGTCCCTATATCGAAAAACCAATAAAAAGTTTAAAGGTGGTTCATTCGAGCGTTTTCTATCCCTACAAATTTCTGAATCGAGAAGAATTGGATTTGTTATATACTCAAAGAGAAGATGCGGATGATGTTTTAATTATTAAGGATGGATTAATAACCGATACAACAATCGCCAATAGTATTTTTTTTGATGGCGAGACATGGTATACACCCAAAGAACCGTTGCTTAAGGGAACCTATAGAGCAAAACTCCTTAAAGAGGGTGTTGTTAAGGAAAAGACGATTCATTATGAAGAAATAAATAACTTTAAAATAATAGGGATTATAAATGCCCTAAGAGGAATTTGCCCCATTGATGGAATTATTGGTTGATATTGCTTTCCAGAAAAAGGAAACTATTTCTATTCGTAATGCAATAAAAAGGCCCCTATCTCTAGAGGCCTTGAGGGACTTCGACTATAATTACAGATTATATTGTATCAGTAATTTTTAAGTTGACATATGCACCATAGAAACCGGCTCTGGCAACAGCAACTGCTGAGGCAGTTCCTTTCAGATACAAGTCATAGGTGACTGCAGAAGTCAGATAATTCCCCGTTTGTAATGCAGTCGCAGCTGCTTCAGTCCCACCAAGCGCATCATAAGTGGTAGGAGCAGTTGCACTATGAGCAACTGCTTTTACTGATAACGGTATAGTGTGGCTCGCTACGGTATTTACTAACCCAGGTCCATATGCAACTACATGCCAACCGTTATAGTTACAATTTACCGTGAAAGTAATCATTCCACTGGCCGAACTGTTAAGGGAAAGGGTGGTGGATGCAACAGTTACATCCTGAATGGTATTTCCCGTAAATGAAGCGTTAAATCCTGTATAATTGACTGCAAAAACCTGTGAACATATTAGAATCGCTAACGTTAATAATATTATTTTTTTCATTTTAATTCCTCCTTTTATTTTCTGCTTAGTAAAAGTGCTAATGCCACACCTCCTTTTTTAATTTTGGTCTTATTAATATATCGGCAGGAAGAGTGGTGTATACTCAAATTTAAGTATGGTATTAAAAAAATGTTTAGAATTTAAAAAAGTGGGCATAATAACCATAAGGTTTAAAAATATTCTGAGAATTTAGTCTGGCGGTATTAACACTAAGTTATCGTGTACAGGTATAAAATATTGCAGATATTTATGTTATTTTTGTGGAATAGAGATATTGCTAAAAACCTACAAAATAACAATTGCAGAGGTGCTTTGCTCCGGAGTCATCATAAACGTTGGTGTTAATGCAACTTCATGCGAATTATCGATTTGAAGAAGTTTAAATAAATCTTTTTGCATCGTTAAGTCTGGACACAATGGATATCCAAAGGAATAACGTTCTCTCGGTTTTGTAATCCCAGATTCTTTGTGTAATATATCATGATGGTAATCGGCCAGTGCTTCAGTTAGCCAAACTGTAAACCCATGAAAATAATAGCTTAGAGAATATAAATCATCTTCTTCTAGTTTTTCATAAATCTCAACGATTTTATTGCCTAATGTAACAATTTGTAACGCTAGCTTCCCGTTAACTTCAACGGAATCTGCTATGCATCGGCCTTTTATACGCGGTAGATCCCATTTAATATCATGGTTTTTAAAGAAAATACTGTCTTCTATTTTTTCAACTTCAAACTCATCATAATAAACAATCCCTTTTAATCCAGTGCTTTCTATGTACTGAGACAAGTTGTCGTATATTTTGTCGAGTTTACTAATAATTTTTGTTTTGTAATCGCCTTTTAAATTTTTGGTATTCCAGTTAATAGAGTATAAGGCTTTTTTGTTAATGAGTGGAATTGCGGGTTTTAATGCTAGTCGCCTAGTTTTTGCCATTTAGTATATCATCCAGAATTTTCAGACCCGAGAAAGCATCCTTCGAATAGTAAACTCCTCCGGCATATTGGACACCATTCACAATTGAAATATGTTTTGCAAATGCATCATTTATGGCAGCGCCACCGATGATAACGGGAATACTAAGCTTCTTCTCTTGTAATTTTTCTACAACCATCTGCATTTGTTTAGATGTTGTAACCAGTAGAGCAGAAAGTGTTATCGCATCGGCATTTTCCTTAATTGCAGTATCGATTATGACTTCTACCGGGACTTGTTTACCAAGATCAATAACATTATAACCATTATTAGCCGTGATGGTTTTAACCAGGTTTTTCCCGATGTCATGTACATCTCCATACACAGTAGCCAGTACGATAGTTCCTTTGTGGATACTGACCGATTGGTCTAGATATTTTTCCAAGTAGGTTATGGCGTTTCTCATAATTTCAGCTGATTCTAAAACGAAGGGCAATATAATTTCACCTTGCTCCATTTTATCACCGACAACCTTCATGGAAGGTAGAAGTATTTGATTAATAATTTCTAGAGCAGAATAAGCTTCTCTGGCTTTTTCTAGGTTTTGATGAAGATTGGTTTGGGATCTATTAATTATCTGGTTAGAAAGGATATCCTCAATTTTCGAAGAATTAGGGGAAACTGTCCCGTTTTTTGATTTACCAGTATCAACCTTTTGGAAATGTTCAATATAGTTAGTCAAAGCATTCTTATTCTTATTAAAAAGTAGATCCTCCGCTAATGTAAATTCCTCTTTATTTAATTTAGAAACTTCAAAATAATGAGCGGCATTATAAATTGCCATATCCAAACCATGTTGAACAGCGAAATGTAAATAAACAAGATTTAGTACTTTTCTAGCATCAGGTGATAGCCCAAAGGAAACATTGCTAACACCGAGAACCGTTTTCACTCCTGGGAGCTCCTCTTTTATTTGTTTGATGGCTACAAATGTATTCATTGCGGAGTTTCGGTATTCCTCCTCACCGGTAGCAAGTGTAAATGTTAATGGATCAAAAATTAGTTGTTCAGGTTTTAGCTTGAAATCGAGAACGGCAATTTCGTAGATTTGTTTTGCAATCGAAATTTTTTGCTCGATTGTTTTAGCCATACCAGTTTTATCAATACATAAGGCTATTGTAGATAGATTAAACTCTTTAATAATAGGAAGAACAGCTAAGAGTTTGTCGCTTTCTAAATTTATTGAATTGATAAGTGGTCGGCCCGCATATTGTTTTACTGCCGCCGATAATACATCTGCTTCGGTAGAATCGAAACATAAGGGACATGGGGTGGTATAAGCTACTTTTTTAATGAATTTGCAAATCTGATCCGCCTCATCACTACGTTCAGTCATGGCAAAACAGATATCCAAAAGGTCAGCTCCTTGGCTCTGTTGATCTTTTGCCAAATCAACCAGATCAGAATAGTTGTCGTGAATCATCAAATCTTTTGCCTTTTTAGACCCCTGAGAATTAATCCGTTCTCCTATTATATAAGGCTTTTCTTTTTCTTTCAGATTTCCTATAGGGCTTGCAAATAATGGAAGTGCTTTTGGTTCTTTACGAGTTACTGTAGTAATATCCTTTATTGCTTCGGCGACAGCTTTTATATGATCAGGGTTTGTTCCGCAACATCCGCCTACAACCTGAATCCCATATTTTTTAATATATTTAACAATATTATCAGCAAATATTTGGGGACTGAGTTTATACATAGCTTGTCCGTTTTCATTTACCGGCATTCCGGCATTGGGAATAGTAGATATGAATAGAGGGCTGAATTCCGATAATAGTTTGACGCTTTTTTCCATTTCTTCGGGCCCGGTACTACAGTTGATACCGAAAACATCAATCCCTAAATCTTTAACAATATTAAGTGCTGTTGTAATATCTGTACCAAAGAGCATTTTACTGTTTTCATCCACCGTCACTTGTACTTGAAGTGCAATATCTTTACAGGATTCGTTGATCGCTTTTTTGCACCCAAATATCCCGGCTTTCACTTCAAGAATGTCATGCTGGGTTTCAAGAAGCAGCACATCGGCTCCTCCATCAATGAGGGCTTTGGATTGTTGATAGAAAACTTCTTTTAATTGATCAAAGGTAATATCTCCAAGAACCGGGTCGGTAGAAGATGGAAGTTTTCCGGTTGGACCCATTGAGCCAATTACAAATAGCGGTCGATTGCTTTTTGTTTCGTGCTGATATGTCTTAATTGCATCTTTAGCTATAGCGGCAGCTTTGTAATTGAGTTCATAGAGATCTTTTTCTTTTCCATATTCTTTTAGCTTTATACTTGACCCGCCAAAACTGTTTGTTTCGATTGCCATTGCTCCGGCATGCAAATATTTTAAATGAATAGCTTTAATTATTTCGGGGTGAGTAATATTTAAAATTTCATTTAACCCGTCAAATCCGTCAAAATCATCGAGAGTTAAATTGTATTTCTGGATAAGGGTTCCCATTCCTCCATCAAGAAGGATAATTCCGTTGTTTTTAAGAATTTCAATGTAATGATTCATCGAGTTTATTCTATAACAATGTATAAAAAATAACCACACCCTGTTCGTCTAATTTTTTATATAGATTTTATATAGATAAGTATCATTAATTGGTATATTGTCGAAGATTAAAAATTCTTAATAAATAAATTCTTGCCAGAAATACAGCCAAATAGTTATACTAAAGTATCAATCTTTATTAAAATTATAGTGGTATAAATTAACTTATGAAAAAAATATTAACCCACATTCAAAAAGTATTTCTCCTTTTAATTGTTTTTTCATTTTCATTTTCCGCTATTTATAACTGCAAAAATCAGCAAACAGGCACTCAATTTACTTCCATTCAAGCCGCTTTAACTGCTGCTAATGATAATGAGCATATATATGTTTACCCTGGTAATTATACATCCGCGTCAGATGTTCACCTGACCTGGCCAAATAAAGAAAATATAAACCTTATCGGTAGTGCCAATGCAAAGACCATTTTAAATGCCGGTGGAACCGACCGCCATATACTGATAAATAATCCCGTTAATGCCGAGATTCGTTATTTGACATTAATAAATGGAGATGCTCGAACTTCAATTATTGCTGAAGATTTGGGAGGTTCGATTTATCTCACGACTGGGGCTGAATTAAATATTTATGATTGTGTTATCAGTGGAAATGTTGCTTATTCCGGTGGAGCAGTATTTGCCCAAAGTGCGGTTCTAAATATCCAGTTTTCAACCTTTAATAACAATGTAGCTACTCAGAATATGGTTTTGACTATGGTCGATCCCGGTGATCCAGAAGTTCCAGGTTCAGAGATATATGATTGGATGCCTGAGGGAGATGGGGATGGCGGAGTCATCTATAAAGGAACGGTTAATCTATATACCGCTTATTTTGAGAACAATCGAGCAATTTCCTCTGGAGGTGTTTTTTATCAGTTAGATTCATCAGTTATAGCCAGAGCGACAATTGTTAAAAATCGTGCTGTAGGAGCTTCAGCGTTTTGTTATGGAAAACAGAAAGTTTTTAATTCATTTATTTATGGGAACATCTCAGATGGTACTGTTGGTCTATTTTATGAGGGTGACAATACTCTGGTGAACTGTTTGGTCGTCAGCAATAATGCATCATATAATGGTGGCTATAGTTCGTCAGTATTTCGTAACGGTGATAATTTTATACTCAATAGCACTTTTGCAAAAAATTCGTCATCTATATTCTATGATGTTTCAACAGGTGGTGGTTCAGCCAATGGTGAGCTTGAAGCCTATAATTCTATTTTTATTGGTAGATTCGCTCCCGATGTTGCAGTGATGGGGAATTATGTTACAACGACTTTAAATATGAATGGAATAGAGAACTATGGGACAGTGAATAATACGGTTCCAAGCACAGTTGTAACGAATACGATCGGTATATTTAATGGGCAAGGAAATAAAAATATTGATACGGGTATTTTTACAGACTATGTAAATAACGATTACCATCTGGTTAATCCTTCTATTGCAATTAACTGGCTGGGAAACTCCGGGTTATATAATTATGTTTCAAATAATATAAACTGGATGAATGCTCTGGATGTTGACTTGGATTCGAAGATAAGAATAATTGGAACCACGATTGATATTGGTGCATATGAATCTCTTTATGAAGGAAGTTCTTCACTAAATATAAAGTATGTTTGTAAAATCAAAGAAACAGGAACTCAGTTCACTACTATTCAGTCAGCACTAGACTCAGCCGGAGTGAGTCAACATATATACGTGTATCCGGGTGTTCATAAGGGAACTGGAAATATAGGTATTGTATGGCCAAATACGCAGTTAATTACGTTAATGGCATCTCCAAATTCAGGAGTCAATCTTCCAATTCTTGATGCACAAAGCATCACACGTCATATTTTGCAAAATTATCCGGTTGAATGGTCAATTATTAGTATGTCGTTTATCAATGGGGCGGTTTCGCCAAATGATGGTGGGTCCATTTATATTGCAACAAATAATTCTTCACATAGATTATATATGTATTCTTCAATTATTAGTGGAAATATTGCGAAATATGGAGGAGCAATTTATAGTCAATCAGATTCCTTTATGTGGCTCGAGGGATGCTTGTTCCAAGGAAATCAAGCTCATTCTGGTGGAGCTATTTATAATGGCTCTAACACAACATTCCTATGCACTTTTGAGAATAATAAAGCCGATTTTAATGGGGGAGCAATGTTTAAAGGTTACAATTTTTTTCATGGAGGAATATTCCGATATAACCAG
>MFRH01000088.1:6529-12878 GCA_001783275.1 Candidatus Margulisbacteria bacterium GWF2_35_9 | reverse complement strand
CTCGCTTTATCGATTTAAAAAAGAAGAAGGGGTTTTTCATTCTCGTTGAAACAGAAACATTAAAAGAAGTTGACTGGCAAGCTTCTTCAACTTCTTTTAATGTTTCTGTTTCAACGAGAATGAAAAACCCCTTCTTCTTTTTTAAATCGATAAAGCGAGGACTCACGCATATTTTTTTTATTGCAGAAGAAATACTTCCTGCTGCACGGATGTGATTTTCTTTAATTAAGACAGCGTCATGTAAACCCATCCGATGATTCATCCCCCCGCCATCCACAACGGCCTTCTTTTCTAATTTCCGTAAGCCGGGAAGTGTTTTTCGAGTATCAAGAATTTTGCAACCAAAGGGTTCTGCTTTTTCAACAAATTTGCTTGTTGCGGTTGCAATCCCACTGAGATGTTGGAGAAAATTCAGCATGGTGCGTTCATAACTGAGAATTTCTATAGTCGATCCGCTTAAATGAACAACCACTTCTTTATCGACTACTTTATCACCGTCATGTTTCTTAAATTTATAGGTGAGGGATGTATAATTGTTTAAGATATATTCAACAACGGCTAATCCACTGACAACGCCATCTTCTTTAGCAATAATTTTCCCCTTAGATTTCTGTTTCGGGTCGATTGTAAGATCAGATGTAATATCTCCTGTTCCTAAATCTTCCTGAATCGCGAGGGCTGTAATTATCTTGATATTGTCTTGTAAATCAGGCATAAACGGAATTATACCATATGCTTTCAAACCCTTCACTACATGTTATAATATACCTATGACAGAGAAAAAATCCTTGGAAAAAGAACTCATAAAGCATTTCAAAAGAGATAAATTTATCAGCTTTATAGGTATTGAACCGATAGAAGCCAAAATAGGTTATGGCCGAGCCAAACTGGAAGTTAAAAAACATCATTTAAACAGTGTCGATATTTGCCAAGGTGGCGCTATTTTTACATTAGCGGATTATGCCTTTGCCATTGCATCGAACTCTCACGGGAGAGTAGCTGTCGGGATCAGTACAAATATGAATTTTGTAAAAGCAGCGCTGGAAGGGGACACCCTTCATGCTGAAGCAAAAGAAGATTCTTTGGGACATAAATTAGCTTCTTATAATGTGAAGGTAACAAATCAGAACAATGAAACCATCGCCTTGTTTCAGGGTATGGTCTATCGAAAAGAACAAAATCTACAAGATTTTTCAAAATAACTACAATAAATAAAGTTAACATCAAAAAAATTATTACAAAATATTCTCTATTTATGCAAAATACTCGTTTTGTTTTTTCGTAAAATAAGCTAAAATATGGAAAAATTGTGGTATATAAAATTGCAGGATTTTAAATATCTAACAAGTTTTGTTTTATAGCAGTATCACCCAAAAAACCACAACGTGGTTAGCAAAAAAGGAGAGATCAAATTATGTATTCACTAGAACAACTGAGAAAAGTCGACCCGGAAATAGCAAAAGCGATGGATTTGGAATATGGACGTCAGCAAAATAAGCTGGAATTAATTGCGTCTGAAAATTTTACCAGTCTGGCGGTAATGGAAGCCATGGGAAGCGTATTAACCAACAAATATGCAGAGGGATACCCGGGACATCGATATTATGGCGGTTGTGAGTATGTTGATATTGCAGAGCAATTAGCGATCGATCGAGCAAAACAGCTGTTTGGAGCAGAGTATATAAATGTTCAGCCTCATTCTGGTGCACAGGCCAATACGGCTGTGTATTATGCGTTCTTGAAACCAGGTGATACGGTTCTCGGAATGAGCCTAAAAGAAGGTGGCCATTTAACACATGGTGCTAAGTTTAATATTTCTGGCAAATATTTTAATTTTATTCAGTATGGCGTAAAGCAATCAGACTGTACCATTGATTATGATTATATTAAAAAAATAGCCAGAGAAAATAAGCCGAAGATGATTGTGGCTGGAGCAAGTGCTTACCCACGAATTATTGACTTTAAAACCCTTTCTGAAATTGCAAAAGAAGTCGGAGCAATGCTGTTTGTTGATATGGCACATATCGCGGGTCTGGTGGCAACAGGATTACATCCAAACCCAGTCGATTTCGCAGATGTGGTGACAACGACAACCCATAAAACACTTAGAGGCCCAAGAGGCGGTATGATTCTAGCAAGAGAAGAATATGGCAAAGCACTGGATAAAGCAATATTCCCTGGAATTCAGGGCGGCCCGTTAATGCATGTAATTGCAGCAAAAGCGGTATCCTTTAAGGAAGCGTTATCACCAGAATTTAAGGTATATCAACAACAAGTGGTCAAAAATTCTAAAAAGCTTGCCGAAACATTGGCAAAAGCAGGTGCAGAGATAGTCACTGGCGGTACGGATAATCATTTATCGCTTGTAAAAACAAATGTTCCGCCACTAAATATAACAGGATCAGATGCGGAAGAAATGCTAGATGATGTCGGTATTACCGTGAATAAAAATCTGCTTCCGTTTGATAAGGAAACCGCAGCGGTAACATCTGGTATTCGTATTGGTACTCCTGCTATGACATCCAGAGGAATGAAAGAAGCGGAAATGGAAAAGATAGGTAATCTAATGGGCTTGTTGCTTAAGTCTAAAGGCTCAGAGTCTGTTAAGGCAGAAGTGAGAAAAGGGGTTGCAGCATTATGTAATGCCTTCCCATTGTATAAATAAGGTGCGTATCTAATGGTTACAAAACAATCAAAAGTACAGCGTCGACCAACATGGGATACCTATTTTATGAATATTGCTCATGTGATTGCATCCAGATCGACCTGCTTAAAACGTCAGGTTGGATCATTAATTGTAAAGGATGAGCAGATTCTGGCAACGGGTTATAATGGAGCGCCCAGAGGGATGAAACATGCGACCGAGGTCGGGTGTTTAAGAGAGCAACTTCAAGTAGCATCCGGAACCCATCATGAATTATGCAGAGGCCTACATGCAGAACAGAATGCAATTATTCAAGCAGCCAGAAGTGGCGTGAATGTTGAAGGAAGTACGCTCTATTGTACATATATGCCCTGTGTGATTTGCTCAAAAATGATTATAAATGCCGGTATTAAAAAAATTGTGTTTAATGGTTATTATCCGGATGAACTGGCAGTGCAAATGTTAAATGAATCCGGGATTGAAATTTCGTTATATGAAGAAAAATATATTGAGGAAGAAATCCAGCCGGTTGAGTTTACTGAAGATGAAAAAAATCGTTACCTCTTATAGGAAGGACTGTTAATTATGCAGGAATTTGCGTGTTTAGGTCCCGCCGGAACATATAGTCATAAAGCGGCAATTGCTTATTTCAAGGCTAAGTCTATAAAGAAGGATGTTGCGTTTTTCCCAACGATCATCGACGTATTAGAAAGCGTCGAAAATAAGAAGGTAATGGAAGCCATTGTTCCGGTTGAGAATTCTGTTGAGGGAACAGTTAATGAAACCCAAGATTTTCTTGCGAGATGTAAACATATAAATATTATCGCTGAAATTACGATTGATATCGATCATAATATTATCGGCTTTTTGGGAGCGGATTTGAAAAAAGTAACAAAAGTGATTTCCCATCCTCAGCCCATTGCCCAATGTAAAACATTTATTCGCAAGAACATGCCGAATGCAAGTGTGGAGTATTCTACCAGTACTACTGCTGCAATCCAAAAGGTAGCAGAACTGGGTGATAATAAAAACGTCGCGATTGGTAATTCATTAATTGTGAAGGATTTTGGTCTAGAGATTCTTAAACGCAATATCAGCGATACCATTGACAATCAAACGCGATTTTTTGTCATTAATAATGACAAGACATTAGCAAAAGGCGATAAAGTATCCATCGTTTTTTCAATAGAAAAAGATGTTCCGGGTGGCTTGTATCGGATTTTGGGTGAATTTGCAAACCGAGGAATAAACCTAACTAAAATTGAAAGCCGTCCAAGCAAAGGGGATAGATTTACCTATAAATTCTTTATTGATTTGCAAGGATGTATTGCAGATAATGAGGTTAAAAAAGCTTTGGATAATATTAGTAAATTATCAACATTTTTTAAAATATTAGGTGTATATGAGGAGATTGGATCATGTTAGCTGCAAAATATATAAGGGAAAATGAAGCTGAAGTCAGACAAATGTTGTTAAATAGAAAAAATACAACGGATGTGCTCGATAATTGGTTGAGCATAGACGGAAAATGCAGAGAATTAGCACAGGAATCGGAGCGATTAAAAGCAGAGAGAAACAGCTTAAAGCCAAAAGGAAAACCGAGTCCAGAATTAATGGAACAATTAAAAACACTATCGGAACGGATTAAAATAATTGATGACGAAGCAAAAGAGTTTGATGATAAACAAGCGGAACTGATAATGTATATTCCCAACGTATTTAGTGAGGATACTCCCATTGGGACGGATGAAACCGCCAACAAGGAATTATCAAAATGGGGCACACCCCGAGAGTTTTCATTCAAAGCTAAAAGCCATGATGAGATTGGTGTTGCGCTAGGTATTCTTGATTTTCAGCGTGGAGTGAAAATATCTGGAAGCCGTTTTACTATTTATAGAGGGTGGGGAGCTAAGCTTGAAAGAGCGTTAATCAACTTTATGTTGGATACACACTCAGCAGAAGGATATCAGGAAATATTGCCACCTTTTTTAGTGAATCGTGAAGCTATGACCGGGACAGGGCAGTTGCCAAAATTTGAAGAAGATTTATACAAATGTGAAAACGAGAATTTGTTTCTGATTCCGACGGCAGAAGTTCCAGTGACGAATATGTATCAGAATGAAATCTTAGAAGAAAAAGAGTTGCCTCAAAAATTTGTTGCCTATACACCTTGTTTCAGAAGGGAAGCCGGAAGTTACGGGAAGGATACAGCAGGTCTTATCCGACAGCATCAATTCAATAAAGTGGAACTGGTGATGTATACCACCCCTCAGGATAGCGAAAAAATGTTGGAAGTTCTGACCGGGAACGCAGAAAAGATACTACAGTTACTGGAATTGCCCTATCGGAAAATTCAGCTTTGCAGTGGCGATTTAGGATTTTCATCAGGTAAAACTTATGATCTTGAAGTATGGTTGCCATCGCAAAACACATATAGAGAAATATCATCATGTAGTAACTTTTATAACTTTCAGGCAAAAAGAGCCATGATCCGGTATCGAAACGTTGAGAAAAAGGTCGAGAATATTCATACGTTAAATGGGTCAGGTTTGGCTGTTGGGCGAACATTTGCTGCAATACTGGAGAATTATCAGCAGGAAGATGGCAGTATAAAGATACCTTCCGTGTTGCAAGATTATTTAAAAATAGAGATAATAAAGATATAACATATCTTTAATCAAAAAAGATAAAGGAGAGTAAAACTGTGGATGAAATAAAACAAGAATACATAAAAATATTTAGAGCTTTAGCTAATGAAGAAAGACTGGAAATAATATTAAAGCTTTATAATGAGGGCGAGTTATGTGCCAGTGATATTGAAAAAAGCTTTTTTATGGAACAGTCCACGACGTCACATCATTTAAATTACTTAAAAAACGTAGGGGTGCTTGAGTCTAGAAAGCAAGGTAGAAATGTGTATTACAAAGTAAATCTTGGAAATTTAACTCACTTGTACGATAAGTTTTTGAAGATATTTTTTGAAATAGAAAGATAGCTTTATGACGGAATTGTCTTTATTGGAGGGAATAAGACAAAAGATCCGGAATTATTTTCAAATATCGGATAGCGAATTTGAAGATATTTTTGATCGTGCTAAAGAAACCCATATCAAAAAAGGATCAATTCTGTATAAAGAGGGGAAGCGCTACAGCGAAGTATACATCATCGCGAAGGGAAGCGCGGATATTATCAAGTTTAATCGCTGTATTAATACGGTGATTCGTGGTGATGTTTTAGGCGAGATGTCCTTAGTTGGTCCAAAGGAAAGTAGCGCGACCGTTATTGCCTCTACAGATATGATTGTATATAAGTTTAATAAGGATTATTTTGATATTTTGCTGAATCGATACCCACAAATCAACAAAGCCATTGTAATGGAATCGTTAAGTCGTAAGCTCCAACAACGAGAAGCAGAAAAGTAAAATCCATAGCTAATTAAAAAAACATCTAGTATAATATGTATATGTCTATGGGGGATATACACTGGTTTAATTTAGGTACAGCCGAGAAGCTGCTTAGTGGTTCGGGTAATGAATCTTTATCTGAAATACAGAGTATCTTATTAGGCAAGGTATACAGTATCTTTGAAGAAAAAATCCAAGTATCTCATTTGCAATTCCATCATTATTGTCAACCGAGACAAAATGAATCTATGCAAGGCCGAGGACAATTCGATGAAAAAAACAGACTGACCCTTGAGCCTGT
>MFRH01000088.1:1213-6521 GCA_001783275.1 Candidatus Margulisbacteria bacterium GWF2_35_9 | reverse complement strand
AATTGGAACAATTATATGTAAATTCCAATACCAGTGTAAAAAAATCCTATGTTTATCTTCACATTGCCGATGCTAATTTAGACGAGCTTCGGTTTAGACGTATCGATTTACTGCAACGACTGCAAGCGATTTGTAAAACAGGTTATGTTAAAATTGGTGGCGGAAATCTAGACGAGGCATTTATCGGTCCGGATTCTATTGAATTTTCAGCTGCTGCCATAATGAACTACTATAATAAATGTATTCAACTATTTGGCGAAGACGCTATTGCCCCCTTGGTATGGATTCCAGAGCGATTTTTTGAACAAAAAACAGAAGAAATTATCGATAAAGTATACAAAAATTTTCCGCTTATTAAAAAGAATGGGGCCATTTCAATCATTGTCGACGAGAATGTCATAAACCATTCATTACCAAAAGGATGGACTGGTTGCCTCTTCACTGGTTGGGTGAATCCTCGGTATCCGAAAATTAAAATTTACGTCAGTTCCAATAAATTAAGGGCTATTATGCCTCAGGCAAGTCCCGAGAATGTAAATAATTATTTTTTCCAATTAATGAAAGACAATTTTAGCGATTGTGACATCGAAAATGTGGCATGGTTTATTACCACATACGAGGGATTTATCTATGAATATGATCGTCTGAAGTATGTAAATGAAATAGACAGTATAAGTAAGCTGAAGTTAAATATCGATCGTTTTTTTATTGAAGCAACGGATCGGTTTAAAAATAACGTACCACTCTGCGTTTATTTTGTGGATGATTTAGAAAAAAATGGCAGTTGGGCAGGAACCGGCCAATTTGCCTTTGGTGATCGACGCCATTTCTATAAGTATATCAAACAGTCGGAAAATATTTTTAATCCTTACAATATGAATAAATTAAATCAGGTCAAACAAGGACAGCAAGCAATTAATAAAATTATGCCGAGTTCCTATCAGGAGTTTTCAATTATTTGGAACAATAAACCTGCAGATGTTGAAAAATGGCGAGAAATGACCCTATTCTTTATGAAAAACGGTATTCATTCGGTAGAGGATATAAAGAAAATAAGCAAGGAAGACTTGCTTCGGTTCGAGTTACCTAAAACCAGAATTAAGTGGTATCTGGATTTTATTCGAACCCCCATTAGCTGGCAGGAGGGGCAGTTCGCAAAATATCCGGAGATAAAACTAAACTTCATTTTGGCACAGATGGTATATAAAGAGATTATTCCCGATGAAAAACTTGGAATTCATGAGTTTGAAGCAATGTTAATGGATGATGGCAGTGTATTAGGTAATCTACTTCATATCTGGAATAAAAATAGAGCCAGTTGTCCCAACTTTATTGGCTTCTTTGGTGGAACATCTATATTGTTTTTTAGATTAATTATTGCGTTCCAGTTATCGGTAATACTCAGCTTAAAATACTATAATAAGGATCTTATTGATAAAGAATTATCTGCAGATATAGACGGTGAACCTTCCTGTTGGACGTTTGTCAAAATTAGAAGCAGTATTAAGATATTTGATGAAAAAGGAGATTGTCTCGTTTATTTTGATACCAAGAATCTTCATAATTTAGCCTGTGGATTTTCCAGACATCGAGAAGGATATAATTCTATTATTAAAAACCTGATGGCTGGCAGACAGGATATTTCTAATTTTGCGTTAGTAGAAAATGAAGGCGGAACTGCGAGTTCCCATCCACTGATTGTTGCTCTGGATTTAGGGCGAGTGGATAAAACAGATATTATTTCAAATACCTATCCAAAGAACATGGATATTTTTGATAATGAACAGTCGATGCTTAGCAATTTTCCTGCAGCATGGGAACAGATTTGGTTGTTACCGGAAGATACGGTTGATAATCCATTGCAGAGCTATTTAAGCGGTAGTCTAGGACATGTTAAATGGCTACAGGCAAATAAGTATGTGGATCATGAAAACTATCAACGGGTCATAACATTTGTTCGAAAAGCCTTATATAAGAAACATTGTATCGATGTTGTAAAAAAGATCTATACGGATAATACCAAAACTAAAATTGAAATATGGAATCGATCCAACGAGGGGATTAGTTTCAATCCTGTTATCGCATTTCCAACAAGTTTAGACTGGTATGAAGGGGAGAATTATTCAGTCGAAGGTCAAAGTTTTCCTCTAAAGGGTGGTATAAAGCAATTTGATAAAAAATCGATTGAGATAAAGGATATGATTAGTAATTTAAGGCTTCATTTTAATTGCTACCGAGACGATATGAAGTTTAACCTGACAACTGCCTATACATATCAAACATCGGATAACGGAGCTTATACCGTATCGCCACAACATGAACTGATTGCCCTTTCAAGCAAGAATATCATTACCCTAAATCCGGGAGATGCCTTTATTTGTGAATACAATATCTTAAATGAAATTATCACAAAAGATACCTTGTGGAAAATAGACTGGAGCGAAGTGCCAGTCTTATTAAAGAAAAAAATAGAGCGGTTTTCGGAATTGTTTTTTAAAGATAAAGAACTGACTCAATTCCAAAAAATAAAAATAATATACGCTCGTTATCCCGAAATCATTTTCTGGGTAAGATAACCTCACCCCCGACCCCTCCATGCAAAAGCACATAGAGGGGAGAAAAGTATACACCCTAAACACATCTCTTTCCCCAGTCCCTTTGGTTGTGCCACCTTTATCAAAGGGGGATGTCACGAAGTGACAGGGGGATTATAGGAGAATGTCACGAAGAACGGTGGAATAATGCAATAAGTAGTAATAGATGCAAGCAAGGTGTTGCAAAATATTTCTAAAGACAATATAATTCTCTAAGCCTTTTATAAACAATGTGGACAGATGGCCGAGTGGCTAAAGGCGGCAGACTGTAAATCTGCTCGGGTAACCGTACGTTGGTTCGAATCCAGCTCTGTCCACCATTTAAATCTTCCCTAGCTTTGCTTTTTACTCAGTCATTTACGGCGCCGCCTAATGTAAACTCCTTCGTAAAAATCTTCGCTATGAAAGATTTAATAATTTACTCTTCAGGGATTTATCCCGATCTAGTCGATGGAGCTTTGTCCACCTTCGTCAAAATCTTCTCTATTGAAAGAGTTTAAAAGATTGAACTATCGCTATAGAAAATTCACTTATGTTATAATTAGCTAATGAAATCACCTAATTTAGATAAGGCAGTAGAGCTCCCAGTTATTGAAAATAATTATGATCTTACAATTGATCCCCTTGGATATTTTTTAATACGGCTGAATAATCAGAAAATTGAAGTCGGGTTTTGTAATAACGATCATCAAATGCTATATAAATGGACAAGTAAATCTGCCAAAGATTTATCAAAAGCGATTGTTGATAAACAGCCGAATATCTCAACGTCACATGCAATCTATATAGGGCGGGAGCTACAACAGGCTGAGCATGCATTACAGAATAATCAAGTGTATATTCAAGATTAACAAGGCTTGCGTATCAATATATTAAAATACTTCGATGCAATAAAAATAAGGGATTTGCGTCTACAGGGGTATGGAAAACAACATGAAACATTTTTTTAAAACTGAATATTTTCGCTTAGTACAGTTTGTAAAAAAACGGATTGATGACACTGCCAATCTGGAGCCAGAAGATTTTGTTCAAGAAGTGATTGCCAATGTATATGCTCTAACGGATATTGAAAACATTACTGCTTATTTTTTTAGAGCATTACGAAATGAACTGTCTGATTTTTATAAAAAAAAGGATAGAATTAAACACGTTTCCCTAGATAAATATATGACAATGGATGATGGATCAAATTTTGATCCAAGCATAATATCTGACAACAAAGATAGACAAATTATGATTAATGAAGCTATTGATAGCTTAGACCCGCATGATAAAGAGATTGTTATTGCTACATTTTTTGAGGGTAAAACCTTTAAAGAGCTCTCGAAAAGCTGGGGTATTCCCATAAATACGCTACTTTCGAGAAGGGCGCGCGCACTACAGAAGTTAAAAAAAATATTAAAGGAGGTATAAACATGTGTAAACATAGAAATTGGCATGATCAACCACTAGGATTAAAAATCCTGAAAATTATAGGGATGGTTATTTTGGGTATTCTAGCCCTCACCGCATTTGCATTAGTATTTGGGTATATTGTAATGTTTTTGTGGAACTATACCATAACACCCATATTCTCACTAAAAGCGATCAGCTATTGGCAAGCAGTTGCGTTGGTTGTGTTAGCCAAAATATTATTTGGCAAAGGTCCAGTTGGAAAACACCATAAGCATAAACATGGAAAACAATGTCATAAGCATTTTCACGACAAACATAAGACGCATATTCCAGAAGAAGAAACCGAAGAAAACTAACAAATAGGGGTACGGTTACCGCCGTACTCCTAACTTATAGAAATCATTATAGAATATCTAAGCGATACAAATATCGGTCCCCGATATCCTCGATATGTAAGGACAGTTTTCTACATGATAAAAGATACATAGTTGCAGTATCGGAATGATGTTCGGCTAGTCGATCTAAATATAATCTCGCATTTTGTGAATCTAATATGATTATCACCCATTCTTTTTCACCTATAAAGTTTTAAAAGAAGACAATAATTATTTCAGTATCAATAATCACTTTTATTGGTGTTATTATTGGAATTATTGTAGGTTTAAATCAATTAGGAATAAAGTAACATAAAGGAGCGGTTTTCTTACATCTAGGTATCCATAGGATAATTACACGAACTAGAACACCTATTACTTCTTAACTTTTGTATATGGTAGCGATATCATGTATTCTATTCTTAATTTCTGTGCGGATATGTAACGGCTCTATACACTCGCATTTATCCCCAAAACTGAAAAGAATATTGTAGTAGTAGTCGTTCTCTATGAAAGGAAAACTAACAATGTAATGTTCATCACCGTCTGGCGTAAAGTGTTCATAAGCGCAATAATCAAGCACCCTGTCCATGACAGATTTATGAATACGAATTTTGATTTTTGTTTGCATGGTTTCCAAAATATCAGTGAAATCTAACTGCGGATTTTGATAATCTCGTGGCGTAAAAAATTCCTTTTGTATTTGCAGGTTTGAAGTGCGGGATAGTTTAAATAAGCGAAAATCATTTCTTTTATGGCAATACCCTTGCCAATACCAATGACTACTTTTCAATACAAGCTGATACGGCTCGGCTGTTCGTGCGGTTTTATTTCCGTAGCGGTCTGCATATTCAAACGAAAGTAGCTTGCTTTCCTGTAAAGCTGTTTTGATAATTTTTATATATAGTTGTATGTTCCTGTTGCCCATCCACGGACTTAAATCTA
>MFRH01000088.1:0-1184 GCA_001783275.1 Candidatus Margulisbacteria bacterium GWF2_35_9 | reverse complement strand
AACTTTTGACTTTCGCAAGGGCGTTTACCAGTTCATTACCGCGTATCATGTTGGAAAGACTGGAAAGCCCCATTAAAATAGCGGAAAGGTCGGCAGTCGAGAAAACCTTTTTATCAATCTTGTATTCCTGCATGATTTCAAAGCCACCGCCCACTCCTGATGTGGAGCAAACAGGAATACCAGCCATGTTGATAGTGTCTATGTCTCGGTAGATTGTGCGGGGTGATACTTCAAACGTAGCTGCTAACTCCTGTGCGCCTATACGTTTTTTATCAAGGAGTATCATAATAATGCTTACAAGCCTGTCAATTTTCATCCGATAACCGCCTACCAAATTTTTTTTATCATTATGGATTGTTGCCATACTGTTGTCAACAATTGATAGGTATACTAACAAAGTAAACAAACCAATCAACCTATCAAGAGGAAACACTATGCAAAACAAAGCCTTAGTAATAATAGATATTCAAAATGACATAACAAAGAATTACAAGGATGTTATTGGCAATATCAATAAAGCTATTGATTGGGCAGTTAATAATATTCATGTTATTTATATAAGGCATGAAAATTTATCAGCCGGTACCAGAACTTTTAAACCCAATACATATGGGTCTGAATTAGCTTCAGACATGAATATAGTATCAAAAAATGTTTTTACAAAATTCAAAGGAAACGCATTAAGCTGTGAAGAATTTACAGACTATATTAGTAAAAATGAAATATGTGATTTCTACATAACAGGAGCAGATGCTGTTGCGTGTGTAAAATCAACCTGTTACAACTTATGCAAAGCAAATTATGGCGTTAATGTCCTATCAGATTGCATTACCAGTTATGATAAAAGGAAAATTGACGAAATGCTACGTTATTATGAAAGTAAAGGTAGTAAAATTATTTGTTTGAATGACCTATTAATTTAAGCTCTTTGCATATTAATCTTTTTCTAATGACAAAGATTCCATTAAAGTACAATGTCTGAGCCATTCACAAATGAAATGAGTGAGGGCGAGTTTTGTGCGTAGGGATTAATAAGGGTTGGTTTTTGCCTGTCCGGCATAGCTTCAGCGACGACGGAGTACTTTTTGAAATAAAAAAGTACAAGAAATCTTTCAAATACCCAAAAAATATTTCTTCTGCTATTCTAGAAATAGATACAGAAGTAACATAAAGGAGTGGTTTTA
>MFRH01000087.1:28236-29302 GCA_001783275.1 Candidatus Margulisbacteria bacterium GWF2_35_9 | reverse complement strand
AAATGATTATGTCCTACCTTATCGATGATTTCAACGCCTGTGAAGAATTATCGGAGCAGAGTTTTAACCGAGCAGGAGGTACCCTCTCCCACCATACTTCTGTTTTGCCATATTTATACAACTCATTAGCATGTATACAAAATAATGGTAGACGATCATTGAAAAAAATTAATAAAAATCAGAAGAAAATGAAGAAATGGGCCGAACATGCCCCTATGAATTTTATGCATAAATATCTATTGGTTGAAGCTGAAAAAGCGAGAGTGCTGGGCAATAAGGACAAAGCAGAAAAACTTTATGATGAGTCTATAAAACTAGCCTTAGAAAATGAGTTCCGCCAAGAAGCGGCAATCGCAAACGAATGCGCATTTCGTTTTTATCATAACCAAGGTAAAACAAAAATTGCTAAATTGTATCTCGAAGAAGCTTATCGACTTTTTAAGTGGTGGGAAGCTTTTGCCAAAGTTAAGCAGTTAGAAGAAAAGTATCCAGAGCTTTTAAAAGAAATAATAGAAGAAGATGAAAATGTAAAAGGATCAAATTTGGATATGGAAGCAGTCGTTGAGGTATTTAAAAATATTTCCAGTGAAATTGCGTTGGATAAGCTTTTAGAAAAAATAATTGGAACAGTCGTTGAAATATCTGGTGCACAGAAGGCGTTTTTTGTTATGAACGTGGATGAAAAATTGTTTGTTCAAGCAGAATACAAAACAGAGGAATCAAAAGTATCAATAATTAATATGATGCCAATAGCAGATATGATCGGTATAGACGATGCCATTGTGCAATATGTTCAGCGAACAAAAGAAGATGTTATTTTAGATGATGCTGGGAAAGAAGGTAGTTTTACTGGCACAGCATATGTACAAAAAGAAAAGCCAAAATCCCTTCTATGTATTCCTGTCATCAATCAAGGGAAGTTACTAGCTGTTTTATATCTGGAAAACAATTTAACAACGAGTGCGTTTATTCCCAGAATAGCAGAAATGTTAAAGTTAATTTCATCTCAAGCAGCTATTTCCCTCGAAAATGCGATGTTATATGAAAATCTGGAAGAAAAAGTAAG
>MFRH01000087.1:21246-28225 GCA_001783275.1 Candidatus Margulisbacteria bacterium GWF2_35_9 | reverse complement strand
CAGAGTTAAGTGAAGCAAACGAACAAATTAAAAAACAAGAGTCCATGCTTGTTCAGCAGGAAAAAATGGCTATTCTCGGAGATATCACTGCCAGTGTCGCCCATGAAATAAATACACCGCTTTTAGCGGTGTCTATGGGACAGAATAAAGTAAAAAAATATACGGATATGTTAAGAGAAATGGTGGTGCTTACCGACACAGCAAAACAGGATCGGTTTTTTATGTTGATGCATGATCGTTATGATCAAAATCATGATTTACTTGTTCAGGGGATATCTAAAATTAAACAGCAGGTTGTTAATATGAAAGCATTTATCAAGTTCCAAGATGAATCAACCGAGTTTGACCTCAATCAGGAATTAGAAACAGTACTCAGTATCATGAGCTTTTCGTTGCTATCCTATATGGATGTTAAGAAAGAATTACAATCTGATTTGCCGTTGGTTAAGGGCAATGCCGCTCAAGTTAATCAATCCTTTATGAATATGATCAAAAATGCGTCTGAAGCAAAAAAAGAAGGCGTTATAAAAGGTACGATAACAATAAAAACCTATTCGAAAGATAGTTTTATCATCGTTGAGATTAGTGACGATGGGGTTGGTATATCTGATGAGAATATGCCTAGAATATTTGACCCTCATTTCACAACAAAAGAAAAGGCGGTTGGGATGGGATTATCAGCAGTGAAAGAAATTGTAAATTCACTTGGGGGTAAGATAGAAGTAGAAAGTAAATTAGGTCAAGGTACGAGCTTTAAAGTATCCCTTCTAATGGTTGAGGAGGTAATAAATCATGAATAATAATAAATTAACATTAGTTTATGTTGAGGATGACAACATCTTAAGAGAGGTTGTTATGGATGAGTTAGGTATTTATTTTGATGCTCATATCTATTCAAATCCACTGGATGCCAAGAAATATATTGAGGACCATCATGAAATAGTAGATATCCTTTTAACGGACTATGTTATGCCAGAGTTAAACGGCTATGAGCTGATCAAATCTGCTAAAAATCAAAACAGTAATATTAAAGCAATTCTCCTAACAGGATATTGTAAGGATTTAAATGCGGTTATGGATAAATCGGTTTGTGATTTAATCTTAGAAAAAAATGTATTATCAAGTATTGATGAACTTAATGACAGGATAAAAAAAATATTTTAATATATATTTAACATAGGTTTATTAAATGATATACTGTAGAAATAAATATAGAGGTGATGTATGGAACGTAATTTAGTATTTGTGGATGATAATGAAACTATCGTTGGTATTATGGAAATGGAACTCGCAGGAGTTTATAATATAACAACATTCATTGATCCCATTAAAGCATTGGAATATATTAAAAATAATAGAGATAAGGTAGATATTCTACTTACCGATTTTATGATGCCTCAAATGAACGGTTTACAGCTTGTTGAAGAAACAAAAAAAATAAACTCATCCATTAGAACTATAATTCTAACGGGATATTGTAAAGAAATTGAAGATGAAAGAAAATCATCCTGTGATTTACTGCTAGATAAAAACATTCTTGTAGATAATAATAATTTAATCGAGATATTAGACCAAAACTAGATTTGTTATTAATAATTAATCTAGTTTTTCATTAAAAACTTTCCTTTATTATTGAAACAATCATATTTAATTCTACCTCAATTAATATAAGAATTATTAATGTTTTTTAGATACATAAAATTCTTGCAATATTCTCTTAATTCATATTGACCAACAAGTGTGTAATTAGATAGAATACATCACGGTAGTAAAATTTAATTAAAAGGAGAAAAAATATGGAAAACGCAATACCGGTGATCTTTTGGATAGCACCTCTGGGGTCATTACTGGCACTCATTTTCGCAATAATTTTTTACAAAAAGTTGATGAAAATGGATGAAGGTACGGATAAAATGAAGGAGATTGCACAATATGTTAGAGAAGGGGCAATGGCTTATCTTTCTCAGCAATATAAAGTTGTTATCATTTTCTTTATTATTGCCGCATTAATTCTTGCCTTTATGGCATATGTATTACATGTTCAAAATGGTCTTGTTCCATTTGCATTCTTAACTGGAGGTTTTTTCTCTGGTTTAGCTGGCTATTTGGGTATGAAGACTGCAACAAATGCTTCAGCCAGAACCGCTTTTGGTGCCAGCAAATCTTTGAACCAGGGACTTCAGTCAGCGTTTAGAGCCGGTGCTGTTATGGGGCTAGTGGTTGTTGGATTAGGTCTTCTTGATATTAGTATATGGTTTTTAATTTTAAAATTATTATCTCCTGTATTTGGGGTTGTTTTATCAAATACCGATATTACTGTTATTATGTTAACCTTTGGTATGGGTGCTTCTTCACAAGCATTATTTGCCAGAGTAGGTGGTGGAATTTTTACAAAAGCAGCAGACGTTGGGGCTGACTTAGTTGGTAAAGTTGAAGCTGGTATTCCAGAAGATGATCCCCGTAATCCTGCAACAATTGCGGATAATGTTGGTGATAATGTTGGCGATGTGGCCGGTATGGGTGCGGATTTATATGAGTCATATTGCGGTTCAATATTGGCAACGGCTGCACTTGGTGTTGCAGCGTTTAAAGGAACGAATTTAGAGCTTAATGCAATGCTATTACCGATGGTGATTGCTGGACTTGGTATTGTATTCTCTATTATCGGTATTTATGTGGTAAAAACAAAAGAGGATGCTAAACAAAAGGATTTATTAAAGAGTCTTCTAAGCGGTGTTATTGTCAGTTCTGTGTTAATTGTGATCGCATCAATTTTTCTAGTACTGAAAATGCTCCCAGGGCATTTTGGTGTTTTCTACTCAATGATTACGGGGTTGTTTGCCGGAATTATTATTGGTCAAGCTACTGAATATTTTACATCTGCAGACTATAAACCGACTCAAAATATTGCTGCCAGTTCAGTTACTGGTTCTGCAACTCTTATTATTTCTGGTATTGCTACCGGGATGGAATCTGTTGCGGTTCCCGCAGTTACAATCTCTTTAGGAATGTTGCTATCATATGCATTTTCTGGTGGTTTTGCTAACCCATCGTTTGGTTTATATGGGGTTGGTATTGCAGCAGTTGGTATGCTTTCAACTCTAGGGATTACTCTTGCGACAGATGCATTCGGTCCGATTGCAGATAATGCAGGCGGAAATGCGGAAATGGCAGGACTTGGTGCGGAAGTTAGAAAACGTACAGATGCCTTAGATTCGCTTGGTAATACAACAGCTGCAACGGGTAAAGGATTTGCTATTGGTTCGGCAGCATTAACAGCACTTGCTTTAATTGCAGCATATATAGAAGAAGTTCGGATTGGTTTCCGTCATATGGGTGTCACTGCCATTGAGATTAGTGGGAAAATGGTAAATGTTGCGGATGCTACACTTGCTCAATTTATGGATTATTACCAGGTTCATTTAATGAATCCGAAAGTGTTGATTGGTATGTTTTTGGGTGCGATGGTCGCTTTCTTATTCTCTGCTATTACGATGAAAGCAGTTGGAAAAGCAGCAGCAGACATGGTTGAAGAAGTCAGAAGACAATTTAGAGAGATAAAAGGAATTATGGATGGTTCAGGAAAACCGGATTATGCTGCGTGTGTTGCTATTTCAACAAAAGGTGCACAAAAAGCAATGATGTTTCCTTCTCTATTAGCGTTAATTATCCCCATTGCTGTTGGACTAATTTTAGGGGTTGCAGGTGTATTAGGTATGTTAGCCGGTGGATTATCAACAGGTTTTATGTTGGCAATTATGCTTAATAACTCTGGTGGTGCATGGGATAATGCAAAAAAATATATTGAATCAGGTGAACTTGGTGGAAAAGGATCAGCATCTCACAAAGCAGCAGTTGTAGGCGATACTGTTGGTGACCCCTTTAAAGATACATCTGGTCCGTCACTTAATATTTTAATCAAGTTAATTACTATGGTGTCTGTTGTATTTGCAGGTTTAACTGTTAAGTTTTCTCCAATCATCGGACAATTCTTGCATATTAACTAATTAGTTATTCAGAATTTGTACTTATAAAAAGGAAGCCTTCGGGCTTCCTTTTTTATTATGCAGAACGTTTTTTTTCTCCCCTTAACAAGGGGAGGTGGCACGAAGTGCCGGAGGGGTGTCTTTTTAATAATTTTGGCTCACCTGAGGAGTGGAGCTGGCGGCGCAGCCGACAGAGGTGGGGTTGTAAACTTTACTTCTTTTTTCACTGAGATTGATAGAGGTTAAACACTTCTAATGCCCGATTAACAGCCTTATCCATGTCATAGTACTTGTAATCACCTAATCGTCCAATAAACGTGATGTATGGCAGATACTTAGTTTGTTCTAAATAAGCTTGATAGAGTTTAGTTGTTTCTTCTTTTATGATTGGGTAATAAGGATCGTTCTTTCCTAGTTCGTAGGCTTCTGGATATTCATAGGATATGATTGTTTTATCAGTTTTATCATTTAAAAAATACTTATGCTCAATTATTCGTGTGTATTCATGCTCGTTAGGATAATTGATTACTGAATTACTTTGAAAATAATTTTTTGTAATTGTTTGGTTTTCAAACCGTTCACTACGATAGGGTAGTTCTCCTAATTTGTAATCAAAGAATCCATCAATCGTTCCAGCATAGAAGATGTGTTCATAATCATCCGAATTTAAATTACAAAATTTTGTATTTAATTGTATTTCAATGTTTTCATGATTAAGTATGTTTTCTATCATTTTTGTGTACCCTTGCGACGGAATTCCTTGATAGGCATCCCAAGGAAAATATCTGTCATCTGTTCCAATATATACAGGAACACGACCAGAAACGCTTTTGTCAAGCTCGTCAGGTCTTAATCCCCACTGCTTAAGAGTGTAGTGCAAGAAAAGGTTCTCATACACGAATTCAGCTAAAAATTGCAAATCTTTGTCTTCTGCGTTTTGAAGTTCGAGGATTGGAACTTTAGAATCTAAATTGTAGTGGGAAAGAAGTTTATCTTTTAATTCGTGCGCTCTGTTTTTATCAAATAAGATGTCGATAGAATTAAAGTTAAACGGCACAGGAACTTCTTTCCCTTGAATAACAGCTTTTACTTGATGTTGATAATCCGTAAACGTAGTAAATTGGGATAAGAAATCATAGACTTCTTTTATAGATGTATGGAATATATGTGCTCCATATTGGTGGACCATAATTCCATCTTCCCTTTTATCATAGCAGTTTCCAGCGATATGGTTTTTTTCATCAATAACCAATACTTGTTTTCCAGCGTTAGCCAATTTATTTGCTATAGTTGCGCCACTAATTCCAGCTCCAACAATTAAGATATCTTTCATTGTTTACTCCTTTAATCTCCTGTCAGTCTATCGAATGACAGTCACTTTGATTTTATAGTTTCTAGTATAACCTATGGTCGAGTTGTGTGGCTATGTTCCTGCTTATCATATGGCCAAATTACCAGCCTTATTTATTTGTAAATTCCCCCTCTTTCTTGAGAGAGGGGGTAGGGGTGAGTTAATTTAATGACGGAGGGGTGTTGTTTTTAAATAGAAACTAATAAATTATAAGAAAATATTTTTTAAAATATGATACAATAATGCTATGGTAGAGATCACGGGAGATTTTCATCATCATATTACGAAACCATCAAGTGCATCGGGTGTTTCGCAGAATAAGCCCTATCCCGCCAATTTTTATGGAGACATTATTAAATGCGAGGATTGTCCCTCCGGTAAGATATGCAAGAAAATTGGAAATTATAGAAATAGTTGCGACCCAAATATAAAGGGGGTAACAAGTAATGATACATCAATGGCTAAATGTATTGCAGCAACAAATATATTATTGGCAAGGTTGCTAGATAAAATGGAAAGAGGCTAAATAATGTGTGGAATATTTGGTTATATTGGAAACAAAGAAGCAGCAAGTTATGTTATAGACGGATTAAAACGTCTTGAATACAGAGGGTATGATAGCTTAGGGATTTCAACCTTAAATTCAAAACTATCCACCTATAAATGTGCTGGAAAAGTGTCTGAACTTGAGATGGAGGTTAAGAACAAGAAGCTAGCGGGCCATATTGGAATAGGTCATACCAGATGGGCGACTCATGGCGAACCCACCTGTGAGAATGCTCATCCTCATTTAGATGGTAGTAAGAAAATATCGCTTGTCCATAATGGTATTATTGAGAATTATCAGGAATTAAAACAAGAGTTAGCAATGGCTAAGCACAAATTCCGTTCAGATACAGATTCGGAAGTAATTGTCCATTTGGTAGAAGAATATTATAAAACGTCGAACAATCTAGAAAAGGCATTTTCAGAAGCATTAAAGCGTTTAGTCGGTTCTTATGCTGTTGCGATGATCTCTGAGTACGCACCTGATAAAATATTTGCTGCAAGAAAAGGAAGTCCGTTAATCATCGGTGTCGATAAAGACGCGGCTTATTGTTCATCGGACATATCTCCTATTTTAAAACATACAAAAAATATTATTTATATTGATGATGAAGAGTATTGTATTCTGGATCAGAAGAGCATAGAGGTAAAGTCTTTTGATGGAGTGTTGAAAGTTAAAAATATTGTCAAAAGTAATATCAATATTGATGATGTTGAAAAAGGTTCCTATGATTTTTATATGATGAAAGAAATTCACGAACAACCGGAATCCATAATCAGAACCATTGAAGGAAGAAGCCAGATAAAAGATGGAAAGATCATTTTTGAGAATTTAAATGTGACAAATAAACAACTCTTAGATATAAATCGAATAGTTATTACTGCATGTGGAACATCTCTTCATGCAGGATTAGTTGGGGAATTTTTTCTTGAGAAATTTGCTCAAACACCAGTTGAAGTTGAATACGCAGCAGAGTTCAGATATCGTAATCCAATTATTGACTCAAAAACGATGGTCGTGGCGATTAGTCAGTCTGGAGAAACAGCTGATACGTTAGCGGCTGTTTCTGAGGCAAGGAAAAAAGGAGCCATGGTA
>MFRH01000087.1:20870-21236 GCA_001783275.1 Candidatus Margulisbacteria bacterium GWF2_35_9 | reverse complement strand
AACGCGTGAGTCAGATGGTGTTATTTATACAAAAGCGGGTGTGGAAATAGGTGTTGCTTCAACCAAAGCATTTACTGCACAAGTAACAGCACTGTATATGTTCTCTATTTACTTAGCCAGAATTAAGTGGATTATTCCAAAAGGGACTGCTACTTACTTAATTAGAAAACTGTATGAGCTACCATCGCTGATAAAAGAGATATTTGTTGAGGAAGATATCATTTATAATATTGCAAATAAGTATTATAAATCAGATAACTTTTTATATCTGGGACGAGGCATCGGATTCCCTGTTGCGCTTGAGGGCGCATTGAAAATGAAAGAAATATCCTACATTCATGCTGAAGGATATTCAGCAGCAGAAAT
>MFRH01000087.1:12141-20856 GCA_001783275.1 Candidatus Margulisbacteria bacterium GWF2_35_9 | reverse complement strand
AAAGGGGCGTAGTTATGAGAAAATACTAAGTAATATTTCTGAAGTGAAAGCGAGAAAAGGAATTGTTATTGCGATCGCCACAAAGGGTGATACCACAATTAAAGACTTGGTTGATGATGTGATTTATGTGCCAGAAGCCGAAGAAGAATTGTCTGCAATTCTAGCTGTGGTTCCCCTGCAGTTATTGGCATATTATGCAGCAGTATTTAGAGGATGCCATGTGGATCAGCCTCGCAATCTAGCAAAGAGTGTTACTGTCGAGTAACTCATCCCCCAACCCCTTCTCTTGTAAAAAGAAGGGGGGAAGGTATAAAATAATGAAAAAGTTTAAAAAGAAGGGAATATTAAGTCCCTCTCGTTAAAGAGAGTGGTAGGGGTGAATAAAGCATGATTGATTTTAAACAAAAAAACCTTATTACGATCAAAATTGGGTCTAATATTCTGACAAACAATGCTCATCAGTTGGATCTAAACAGTTTAAGACGATTAGTCGATCAGGTTTCTTTTCTCAAAAAACAAGGGAAAAAGGTGATTATTGTTACGTCTGGAGCGATTGTTTGTGGTGCCGAAGCACTTGGTATAATTCCTAAAAGTATTGAGGAAAAACAAGCGGCAGCGGCAGTTGGCCAAGTTATTCTCATGGAAAGCTACCAACAGTTTTTTGTTAGACAAGGGATAAAAATTGCACAAATATTATTAACTAAAGACGGATTAACAAATAAAAGTCGTGCCACTTTAGCGAAAAATACTATTGAAAAACTACTTGAAATTGATGTAGTTCCAATCGTGAATGAAAATGATACTGTTTCAGTTGATGAAATAAAATTTTCAGATAATGATCATCTATCTTCCATGGTTTCAATCCTTCTGAATGTTGATCTTCAGATATTTTTGACCGATACGGATGGTTTTTATGATAAAGACCCGCGTGTTCACCAGGATGCAAAGATAATACATAGTTTAAATGACATAACCGATAATGTTATTGACAGTATATCAGATAATAAAACGACTAAAGGAACAGGCGGTATGAAGTCAAAGGTGAAGTCGGCAAAGTTCTTACTTGATAACAATATTGAGTCGATCATTGCAAATGGAAGCCAAGAGAATATTATTATTGACCTTTTTAACGGGAAAAAATATGGTACTGTTTGTAAAAAAGGAGTGAATAATGTCGGATGTTAAGACAAAGGTAAAAAAAGCCAAAGAAATGGCTCGTTTTTTAAATACAGTATCAGCTGAGAAAAAAAATAAAGCGATTCACTTGATGGCAGAAGAGCTTAGGTCAGAGACTTCCTATATATTGCTTGAAAATAGTAAAGATCTGGCGAGCGGTAAAGCCGATGGGATGAGTAAAGCAATTTTAGATCGATTAGCATTAACAACCGAACGAATTGAAGCAATGGCACAAGGTCTGGAAGTGGTTCTCAATTTACCAGATCCAATTGGCGAAATAATGGAAGGCTGGACACGACCGAATGGTCTAACTCTCATTAAAAAAAGAGTTCCAATCGGTGTTATAGGGATTATTTATGAAGCAAGACCCAATGTAACGGTAGATGCAGTTGGTCTGACATTGAAATCTTCAAATGCTGTTGTGCTTCGAGGATCATCATCAGCAATTCATTCGAATAAGGCGATCGTTAAAGTTATGAATAATGCATTATTAAAAGCAGAATTCCCGTCAGAATTTATTCAGTTGATAGAAGATACATCACGAGATTCTGTAAAGGAACTTGTAACAAGTAAAGACTATGTGGATTTAGTGATCCCACGGGGAGGAGCCGGCTTGATTCAAGCAGTGGTTGAATCCGCTACTGTTCCATGTATTGAAACCGGTGTGGGTAATTGTCATGTATATATAGATAAAGATGCAGATGAAAAAAAAGCTGTCCCTATTGCTGTGAATTCTAAAGTTCAACGTCCAAGTGTATGCAATGCAGCAGAAACGTTATTGATTCATAAGGATGTCGCACAAAAAATGCTTCCTAAAATAATTAAAGAAATGAAGAAAAGTAATGTGGAAATATTTGGATGCTTAAAAACACGCGAAATTGATCCCAGTGCAGAAATTGCAAAAGAGGAACATTATTATACAGAGTTTCTTGATTACAAAATAGCGATGAAGATCGTTGATAGTGTTGAGGATGCGATCAGTCATATATACAAATATGGCACAAAACATACTGAAGCAATTGTATCTGAAAATATATCAACGATTAATCTATTCAAGTCAGAAGTAGATGCAGCTGCCATTATGGTAAACATCTCGACTCGTTTTACTGATGGATTTGAATTTGGATTCGGTGCTGAAATTGGAATCAGTACTCAAAAAATGCATGCAAGAGGCCCTATGGGACTTAAAGAGTTAACCACATATAAATATATCGTTGAAGGTTCTGGCCAAATCAGAACTTAATGAAAGGAGAATAAAGTGTATAAAGTAAAAGTTCATATATTATTAAAGGATGATGTGTTAGACCCTCAGGGTAAGACGGTTAGTAATGCACTGGAAAATTTAGGATTTATCGGTGTATCAAATATGCGAATCGGTAAGTTTATTGAATTTACATCAACAGAAAGTGATGAGAAACGGTTATCAAAAAATGTAAAGGAAATGTGCGAAAAAGTATTAGCTAATACTGTAATTGAAAAATATGACTTTAGTTTAGAGAGGATTCAATAATGAAGTACGGTGTTATTGTTTTCCCAGGATCAAATTGTGATACAGATTGCTTTTATGCAATCAAGAATGAACTAAATGAAAAAGTTGAGTATATATGGCATGCAGAAACATCATTACCTAAGGATTTGGATGTTATTATCGTTCCAGGAGGATTTTCCTATGGTGATTATTTAAGAGCAGGTGCAATTGCAAAATTTGCTAAAATTATGCCGGAAATTATTAAGTTTGCTGGTAAGGGTGGCTATGTCATTGGCGTGTGCAACGGATTCCAAATTCTGACAGAAGTTGGTTTATTACCCGGTGCATTATTACATAATGACAGTCAGAAGTTTATTTGTAAGGAAGTTAACTTGAAAGTGATATCGACTGCATCAAAATTTACGTCTAACTATAAAAAAGATACCTTGTTGACTATTCCAATTGCACATGGTGAAGGACGATATTATATAGATGCTAATGGCTTGGAAAGTTTGAAGGATAATGATCAGATAGCTTTTCAATATGTTGACAAGAAGGGAATTGTGAGCAAAGAGTCAAATCCGAATGGCTCACTAAATAACATTGCCGGAGTATTTAATAAGAAAAAAAATGTACTTGGAATGATGCCTCATCCAGAAAGATGTAATTATTCGCACAAAGATAGTCTGAAGCTATTCAGTATCAACTAAAAATTAGCTACAATAGAGTGTATACTAATAATAGTAATTTATCGTATTAGATAAATTGCTATTATTGTTGTCATTGTTTAAGAATGTATACGATCGGGTAATCATGGGAAATCAAATAATACGTAAAGATAGGATCAATTCAGGAGGTCAACAGCTTTAGATGATTACATTAGCCGACCAGATAAATGATCAAGTATTTGAAAGCTATGATGATATTCGTAAGTCAGCCGATTATTTATTTAAACAAAAACAATACTATCTGGCGAATCAATCCTATAAACGAATATTTCGACAGTGGCCAAAGCAGGTTCCCTCGATTTTATTGCAGTACGAAATGGTGTTAAAAGATGATGTTTGCAACATAGAGTTAAAATCACTTTTGGCTGAATTGTATCTTTGCGAGAGCAATGAAGATGAGGCTATTTATGAGTATGAGGATATCCTAGAAGAAGACCCGTTTAATTTAGATATTTATCTTAAATTGGCGCAGTTGTATTTTAAAGCAAAAGATTATCATCAGGTTATTAAATTATTGCAGAAGCCCTATTCATATAATATTTGTGATGAAAGAATGATTAATATATTGGCTGCCTCATACATTGAGACTAAAGATATTCTAAAAGCAATTGAAATTTATGAGTCACTAATTAGCCTAAACGGAGAGAAAGAAAACTATCTAAGAACCTTAAGTGATTTATATTTCAGAGATAATCGCTATGTAAAAGCAACAGAATCTGCAATAACGCGTTTGGATTTAAATAAAAATAGTAGTGGGGATGTTATTGTATTTATTGAGAAGTGTTGCAATGCTTCAGAAAATAACTGGATAATCTACAAGACTTTAATCGATTTATATGTGGATTATAATTTACCTGATAGTGCTGTTGAGATGCTTCGGTCTTTCCTAACATCAAAATATGATGATGAGCAAAAGTCGTTTATTGAAGATAGAATCCATCGCTTGCTAAAGGGCGCCCCAGATTATCCGGAAGGCTTATTGTTGCAAGGTAATTTTTATAAAGACAACGGATTATATTCTGAATCAGCAGAATCATATTGGGCTTTAGCTAAAAATGAGTTTTATGCGATTAAAGCAGTCGAGGGACTAAAGTCGGTTTTAGAACTATATCCAACTCAATTGTCAGCACTCCAGTATTTAGGTGAGTATTACAAACAAACTGGCGATACCTCATTAGCTCTCAAGTATATGAGAAGTATGCTTCAAGTTGATTTTTCAAAGTCGATTGCAGTGATATCTCAATGTAAGGATTTGATCGAATCGAATCCTCAAAATTACTATGCAAAATTGACTATGGCTGAGGCGTATTATAATCGAGAAAACTATCATCAAAGTATTGAACTTGCTCAGGAATTAATTAAGCAAGGCGAAAATACGATTGAGGCAACGAAAGTTCTCATTCGTTCACTAATAGCGATGAAGGATTATATTTCAGCTAGAGAAGTATTTGAGAGGGAAAGTATTCACAATAAAGATAATATGGAATTGTTCAATTTTTATGAGAATATATATAAGTTGGAATTAAATATTAAAAAAGAGATGCTCCGAATAAAGGCTGAGAATAGTGAAGAACTTGATCCTAAGCTAGAATATGTTAATGCCTTAATTGAGAGTAGTTCCTTTGAGCATGCCATAATCCAACTTCAACAGATTCAGAAGATCTTTAATAACTATAAAATTGATTACTACCAAGCCTTATGTTATATCGGCATGTGCAATTATTATTCAGCAATAGTGAGTCTTAAGAAAGCCCATGAAAAGATTTTTGTGGATGCTGCCCCTGAAAAGTTAGAAATTCTTCATAAGTTAGCTAAAGTGAATGAAATTATTGGTGAAATAGATGATAGCTTAAAGTATTATCGGAAAATATTAGAAATCGATTATCAACGGGAGGATGTAAAGGAAAAAGAATATCTGTTAAAGAATTGTCCTTATCTGGACGTTGCGGGGAAGTCTTTAATAGCCATTGCGAAAAATATTGACGGGAAAGACCTAACGGCTGTTTTTAATCGAAATATGTTAAAGAAAAAAAGAAAAGACTCTGTCGATTCGTCCATGGGTGTTTTAAAAAATAATGAAGCGGTTAATGATATTTTCCTAAGTAAGCTTAATTCAGCTAATGATTTATTGGAAATTGCGATTAAAATGGATCCAGCCCATACAAATATTTTAAATAATAAAGGGGTTCTATATATATTGCGTAATGATTGGGGGGCTGCGTCAAAGATTTATGACAAAATATTGAAAAATAAAAACACTGTTTCAGCGGCAGCCCTATATAATTTGGCTTATGTCAATTTATACGGATGGCATAAAGATAAGCAGGCTCTGGATTTTATCAAGCAGCTATTATCATTTGAGGATCAATTCTATGAGGCATACCTTCTATTAGGTGATATTTATTTTTACCAAGGTAATCTCAAGCTGGCTAAGGAAAATTGGAAGATTTATCAGGAATCGGGTCTTTTGTCATTTATTGCTAATCGACGAATGCTCGAAGTTAATTTTGTTCCGTCATTTTAAACTATTCCTAATAGGTACGCTGTATCTGTGTTCATTCAGTTTTTCTGGATCAGTATCATTAATGGCGGATTATCTTAAATATGATAATCAAAACTTTATAATTGCATCAGGCAATGTCCAACTCTTTCATAGCGATATTACCTTAAATGCTGATATGGTGATTTTAGAGACTTCCAAAAGCAAGTTTGTTGCACAAGGGCATGTCTCTGTTAATTATCTTGGAAAAAATATTCATGCAGAACGTTTGGAATATAATATTTATGACAAAGACTTGGTCTTTGATGAGTTTATTTCGACATTTAATATGGACGAGAGTTCAAGCCCTGTTTATTTTAAATGTAAATCAATTGAAAAAAAATATGGTGTATATTTTGGCGGAGAATCCAGCTTTTCTACTTGCAAACCAGGAAAACAACATTATGTAATAACAGCAAAGAAATTTGTACTTTATCCGGGAGAAAGAATAGAGGCTTATGACGTGTTCGCATATGCGGGAATCCTTCCATTCCTCTATACTCCGTATTACGAATTCCAATTGGGTTATCGAAATCCAATATATTTAATGCCGATAGTGGGTCAGAACAACGTGGAAGGTATGTTTATAAAAAACACCTTTGATTATTATTATAACCGCGATTTTCATGCAATGTTCTTATTTGACGTTATGGAAAAGAAGAATTATGGAATTGGAATTCAAGGAGAGTATTTCAGAAAGAAAAAGTATCCTGGAGAAATATATATTTATTCAATAGATCCAGCCAATTATGCGTTTTCGGCGACGCAACGATTTATTTTCAATGCAAGACAGAATGTGTCTGTGTCCGTTAAAAAGCGAAACCTGTATCGAGTTTATGGTGGAAGAGATGATTATGAGGAGTACAAAGCATCTATCACAGATCCGGCTGTTGGTATTCTTTCTGTTTTAAATAAAACAGATTATAGCTATAAATGGGATGAGCAGCAGGTCATTTGGAATAAAAACATAGATGGGACACAACTGGATTTTAATATCACCTTGGATGATTATAAGCAGAGTGCTACTAAATATGATAAAATAATATTAAACGCAAATCACGCGATGTATCAAAATAATTTCAGCTATTTTAACACCAATTATTATAATCAAAATAAAAGATACGAGCGCTTATATAATAATTTTCACTCTAACATCGGAGATGATTTTTCCCTTGATCTTGGAATGACTTATCAAAATAATAACAGCAATGGGCTAGAGGACCTTCAATTAAATCCGAAAATTGGCCTATTATATTATGCGTATAAAAATGAGTGGTTTAAAAACAAAGGAATAAAGCTTATTCGACTGGATACAAATTTTTACATAGACCCAGATGGTGACCGCGTAACCAGTGACGATACAATCGAATATCGAGAAAGCATTCCGGAATTAACCATCGATTTTGATTCGTTCAGTTTAAGTAATATTAACTATACACCTCAAGTGGTTCTTGGTTTATATCGAGAACGAAAAAATATAGGGATTATGCGAGATATTACTTATAAACGAGTATTACTCAGAAATGCACTATCGACAAAACTAATTCAGAATAATCTGGTGGACTTGGGTGTGTTTGCAAACTATGATCAATATCTTTATGATACAGGAGATAAGCAGTATATGTTTAGTGACAGAGCCGAATTGACCTTGCTCAAGGATGAATCTGTTTCAAGTAAATTAACGTATTCTGAGTCCACCGTTCAAGGGTATACCCCCTTTTATTTTGATGAGATACGTTCTAGTCAGAAACGAGCAACAAATGTGCTCACATATAAAGTTGCACAGTACTTAACGCTAAGAGTTGAAGATGCTTATAATTTTCTAACCAGCTACCGTGAAATACAGCGGATGAATGCATCGTATATGGTTAATCAGAACCAATACATTATCTTGTCTACGGCATATGATTATAATACAAATATGTGGAGTAATCTTCAGAGTCAGGTTGTTTTTTTGAAGGACAAAGAAAATTATATTACTATGAAAACGAACGTTAGTTTGCAAACGGGTGAAATCGCCGATAGTCGTATTCAAGTTGGTTATTCTGTGGGTAGGGAAGAGCGATGGATATTTAAAACTGAACTTCTATGGAGCAATTATAATAAAATTTACACGATTCCTACGGTTGAAATAATTCGGGATTTGGGTTGTGTTTCTCTGAAGTATTCCTATAATGATTATTTAAAAGAACATATGGTCATATTTAAAATAACGGCATTTCCGGAAGATGCAATGGGGTATTCTTATGGTTTGGAAGGGTTTAAACTGGAAGGAGTGGGTGATTCTAGTGTTGAAAGATAGAGTTTATAAAATTATCCTGAATTGCTTATTAATTAGCATAATGCTAGTCTTCTTTGTCGGTTGTGCCGAAATGATCACTGGACCAAAACCGGTTGCAGGAAATACCCTTTATTTTGAAGTTAATTTTGCAGCGAAGTATGATTCAGCCGCTTTTAAATATTATTTTATCTATAGTAAACAAGATATTAGTTTTGCTTTAAATTATTATTTATTTACACCGGGTGATCCGGATGTCTATAAGATTAATGAAACGACCGTTTTACCCTCTACGCTTACGGCAAATATCGATAATGTCATAAATTTTTATTATCAGAACTACTTTTCGACTTGGTCGGATTGTTTAAAAATAGAGAGTACTGCTCAACCCAATACCATGTTGATTGTTTATAACAGTACCAATTATTTCCCATCTACAGCCAATACGGTCGTTCATGACCAATTTGCTGCAGTTGAACCGAATGGGTATCTCATGCAGGACGGAGTAGGGGCATATTCAAATGGG
>MFRH01000087.1:0-12111 GCA_001783275.1 Candidatus Margulisbacteria bacterium GWF2_35_9 | reverse complement strand
CAAGTATTGGTGATACTTTTTATTACAATCTTCTGGTTGTCGATCAGAATAACAAACTAATTGAAAAAGTTGGCGGATATATCGTTAATCAATTAGGTAATGGAGGCGAAGACATTCCGGATGTGTATGAACCTGATATTGCTGGAAATCTGGATGTATTAAACTGGAGGCTGAGTATCCAATGATCATTTTCTACATCATCGCTCCGATAGTATTAGCTTTGGCTTATTACTATAATCTATATATTCTGGTTTATGCAGTTTTTCTATTGTTTTTCATCAATTTTTATTCCAGTTTCACTGCCAGACCAAATAATAAAATGGCATTTGCAATTGGTGTTTTTCTTCTTATTCATAATTCCTGGCTCATCTCTCTCCATCAATGGGTGGGTTCCATATCGTCTTACCTAATCTTATTTGGCTTTACATTGTATTTTTTTATCATCATATATGTCTTTATATGGGTCTTGGGTTTTTTTAAACGCTTACCTGGATCAGAATTTCTTATACCGACGATATGGGTTGTATTTGAATTAGTATTAACCCTTGGCCCATTTGGCTACCCGCTATTTAGCATTTACATAACTCAGGCCTATTCTCCGTATTTGTTTTTATCTCACAATATAGTCGGAGCTGAACTAATTAGCTTTTTAGTCATCTTTACTGCTGCGTTTACAGCACGAGTCATAAAATCAAAAAATTCAGGCGTAATGAAAATAACACAGTTATTTTTGCCAGGGTTTCTTTTTGTTTTTATATTTACATATGGAATTTATATATCAAAACATAATCAAGTAATCTGTAATCGATTTCTAAATATTATTATGATTCAACCGAATATTAAACAGTCGATTAAAATGGATAGCCAGCATTTTTACAGTAGTTTTGACCATTATATTAAATTAATAAAACTGGTTAAAAAAGAACATAAGAATATCGATGCAATTATTTTACCGGAAACATTAGTGCCGGCATTATGGGAAAATCATTTTAGACAGGAATTTCTCAGACAGGGCTTATTAGATAGCGAGTTATTAATATTTGGTTTGCCCATTAAGCGTTTAGATAAAATATACAATTCAATACTTTTTTATCAGGATGGCAGATATCAGAAAGAATATGCAAAAAATCAACTCGTTCCGTTTGGCGAATCAATGCCGATTCCGTTTTATAAATCAAAAACTCAAATATATTATAGCGAAGGGGCAGTGCCTCAGTCAGTTGGATTAAGGTCAGTAAAGTATGGAGTCACGACATGTTTTGAATCAGCCTTTTTTAAAATATATAGAAAGATAAATAATGCCGATCTATTCATCGTGTTAACAAACGATGACTGGTTTAATTCTTGGTTTAAGGAACTCCATTTAAGAACGGCAATATTTCGTGCTGTTGAGTTTAATAAATATATGTTGTTTGTTGCGAATACAGGTAAAACAGCAGTTATTAGTAATACTGGGGAGATCAAAGAAACACTTAAAGATAACTCCTTAGCATATATCTCTCATAAAGTGCCAATAAGTATTAAAGAGCAACATCATTTTATGTACATTATACTCAGTTCGGTTATAATAATACTTGTTTTTATTAGTGTGTCGATAATTCTTAAATTTATATAAAATGGAAAAAATAGTTTGGGACGATTCTTTTAGTGTAGGTGTCAAAAAGATTGATAGTCAACACAAGGAATTAATAAGAATAATTAATAAATTACTTGATATAGACAAGATATCGGTTGACTCAGAACTTATCTCTGAACTGTTAACAGATATGACCCGTTATGCCGATTATCATTTTAAAACAGAAGAACAGTATATGGTGGAATTGAATTATCCGGATTATAAGATTCATAAAGATGAACATAATGAATTCAAGAAGAAAACGTTATCCTTTTGCCTTGATACTATGGCACATAAGGAAACGATCGCAACAGAAATATTATCTTTTTTAAAAAATTGGCTAGTAACCCATGTATTAAGCTCAGACAAGGATTATAAAGAATGTTTTAATGCTGGTGGGGTGTATTAAAAACAAAAACCCCGCATGCGCGGGGTTTCTGAAAGTCATTGATCATTCTAGCTATTAGTGATTAATTAATAGGTATTAGTTTTTCAATTGTTTCTGGCAATACAAGTGATTCAGTCGCCACGTCAATTGTTCCATCTGTTTTAATAACACCCTTAATTGCTGCACCATTAGAATACTTATAACCATAGAATGTAACATAACCGTCTTCATAGGTGATTGTGGTCATATCATATTCACTGGTTGTATAGAATGTACTGACATTTAAATCAAGGTCAATGCGTTCGATTGTACTCTTGTCTTTTAGCCCATAGAAGTAGTCGCTTCCAAGAATGATAACGGTATTTGCAGTGTATTCCAGAACTTTGATATCTGTTTTGTCATCATACTTTATTAATAGAGCTCCTCTGTTAATACTATCCATGTTAGTGTAGTCGGATAATTTGTTTTCCAGATAATATTTGTAACCGTTATTTTCAAGTACGGGTAAACTATAATGAGCGAGCGGTATATATGAATTAGCCGCATTTGCAGGATCTACATTATACAGAAGAGTAGAAACCACTTTTGTTGACTCATCTACATATACATCATAAATAGCATCGGTTGTCAGATAATTAAAGGCACCGGTTTTGCTGACATACATTTTAGCAGCATTGCCATCGAAATCGATATACTCATAACCACCGATTCCATCTGAAATACCATCACTTTTTATAAATTTTGTGCCTAGAATGACATTGTCATTCTTGTCTATTTTCGCTCTTTTGTAATCGAATCCTTTAATAGTCGCTAGAGTAGTCTTAGATACAGAGTCAGTGTTTAGCCCCATACAAATTACTCTGCCTTCTGTATTTAAGTAATAGTATTTATAAAATTCGTTAGCGGCAGACTCCTTTTGAAACATTAATGAAACAGTAGATGAATCATTAATATCTTCACCAAATTGATAAACCTTACCAGTTTGGTTTTGAATCAACCAATAGAAGATAGAACCATCGGTTAAGTTTCTAACTTTGGCAAGAAAGTAGTATTTACTAACTACTTTTTGAGTCATAATTTCAAAGCCAGAAATATCAACGGGTTGGTCATACTGATTATAAGCAACAACTGGTTCAACCACAACTTCTGGTTCAGGTGTTGGTTCAACCACAACTTCTTCAGTTTCCTGTTGAGCAACTCTATCAATAGCTGGATCTTCTAAGATAACATTATAAAGACTGGCTGCACTTCCATTATCACCAAGAAGAATCGTTCCTGCCTTAAATGTTTTAGTATAAATCGTTCTGTCTACATCAGTCGTCCCGATAGTGTCTTCTGTTTTTGTCCAAGTTGAGAGCCATGCAGGAGTTGTTTTTTGTCTTGAATCATATGCGACATGAACGATAACTTTTTTACTTGCTGTTAAACTGATCAGCGATCCGTTCTTTCCTTTCGCATATTTATCGTCATTTGCTGTTTTAATAAAAGTGAGTCCTTCATAGGAACCTAGATTTTTAAATGTATATTGTCTGTCAATATAAACAAGTCCGCCATCTTTAAGAATTTCTAATGTGTAGCCTTTTCCAGTTGCAACCGTTAGGTCGTTTATACTAAGACCTGTTTTTGTCTGTTTGCTTTTTTTAACTTTATGAACTTTATCAGCCTTAACCACTTTATATAATGCGGCAGGTTTTTTAGCTGCTTTTCGAGTACCGATATTTGCCATAGCTCCCATCGCACTCATAGCGGTAACATCGTTCTCCTGAGCAATAAAAACACCGCTAGCTCCAGAAAAGTCCAGTCTGGCAACTGTTTCTGCTCCTGCTGGAGCACTAACGACCCCTAGTTTCTGTGCACAACCTACAAACAGCAGAGTGGATGCACAAAGCAATCCTGTTAATAATGTAATTCTTTTCATCTTTTTTCCCCTTTCCCTTTTTAAAATCCCCATTCACAATAATACTCTTCTTTCAATCATATAAGCTTATGCCCGAAATCTGAGATTATAAACATTAATAAAAATAAATATATTAAAAAGGCAAAAACCCCGCATTCGCGGGGTTTTTGATCATTATTTGAACCTCTGAAAAGCGAATTAATTGATCGGGATCAGTTTTTCAATTGATTCCGGAAGAATTAATGCTTCAGTTGTAACGCTCGCTGTACCATCAGCTTGGATGGTTCCTTTTATTGCAGACCCATTAGAATATTGGTAACCGTAGAATACGACATTTGAACCTTCATAACTAATCGTTGTCATATCATATTCGTTGGTAGAGTAAAATGCTGCTTGATTAAGGTCTAGGTCAATTTTTTCAATTGTACTTTTATCTTTTAGAACATAGAAGCAGTTATCTCCAAGAATAATTACTGTATTGGCAGAATATTCTAGAGTCTTGATATCCACTTTGTCGTCATACTTTATAAGGAGTGATCCTCTATTTACGCTATCCGTATTTGTGTAGTCAGATAGTTTATTCTCTATATAATACTTGTATCCGTTGATTTCAAGTGACGGTAAACTATAATGAGCCTGTGGAATATATGAATTAGCCACATTAGCAGGATCTACATTATACAGAAGTGAAGAAACCACTTTATTAGACTCGTCTACATACACGTTGTAAATAGCGTCGGTTGTCAGATAATTAAAGGCACCAGTTTTGCTGACATACATTTTGGCAGCATTGCCATTGAAATCGATATACTCATAACCACCGATTCCGTCTGAAATACCATCACTTTTTATAAATTTTGTACCCAAAATAACATTGTCATTATTATCAATTTTTGCTCTTCTGTAATCGAAGCCTTTAATGGTAGCTAACGTGGTTTTAGATACTGAGTCGATGTTCAGTTCCATACAGATAACACGACCATCTTTATTTAAGTAGTAGTATTTATAAAATTCGTTAGCAGCGGACTCTTTTTGAAACATTAGTGAAACGAGACTTGAATCATTAATATCTTCACCAAATTGAAATACTTTTCCCGTTTGAGTTTGAATCAACCAATAGAAAATAGAACCATCGGTTAAACTTCTCACTTTTGTTAATATGTAGAATTTGCTAATTAGTTTCTGTGATAAAATTTCAAGACCGGAAATATCAACAGGTTGATCGTATTGATTATATGCTACAACCGGTTCCACAACAACTTCTGGCGCTGGTTCAACAACAACCGGGTCTGGTTCAACAACAACCGGGTCTGGTTCAACAACCACATCGGGTGTCGGTTCAACAACAGGATCAGTATCAGGCTCAACAACCTCTGCTGGGTCTTTATCCTTAAGGTTTCCATAGCCATAACCATTTCCATTCCCATTGTTTCCGAGAACAACCTCAACTACTTTATATAAAGCCGCAGGTTTTTTTGCTGCTGCTCGTGTCCCAGCGTTGGACATAATACCCATGGCCTTCATCGCAGATACATCATTTTCTTGTGCGATAAAGAGCCCACTGGCTCCAGATAAATCGAGTCTAGCAACTGTTTCCGCTCCTGCTGGAGCACTAACCATTCCTAATTTTTGAGCGCAACCCACAAACAGCAGAGTAGACGCACATATTAACCCCGTAAATAAAACTATTCTTTTCATCTTTATTCCCCTTTCCCCTTTTAAAATCCCCATTCACAATAAGACACTTATTTCAATCATATTCTCTTATACCCAGAATAGGCCGATATAAACATTAATTATTATAAATTTATTTTTTAATGATAAATAGAATTAGTCTTCAAGAAAGAATAAAAGGTTTGGTAGTTTAGGTATAATTATTTCAAAATTAAAAACAAGACCAGCTGCAATATAGTAGTTTACTATCTGGAAGGTGCTCTCTATATTGCTTGGCAATGTTTGTAATGGGATTAAATAGTTTAATCCGACATCAACAAGTATTTTTTTTGGTATGAAAGGAATAAAATTAATTATGTCCGTATCAAATAATAAGTAATATCCAAATCCAAGTACAACACCGGTTAAGGAACTATAGGTAGGTGGTTTCAAATTTAAATAATAAGTCTCCGTTAAGATACCCACCGTTCCATAATACATGCTTGCATATTGAATGATATTCGGGTTCCAATAAGCGGCTGGAGGGAAATATTTAAATCCGAACACCATGGGAAATAGGGGAATTCCACTGACAAGATTATCAGCTAGCCCTAATCCGAAAGAGAGCTCATATCGATTATTAATTGCATAGCTGATATTTACTCCGCCAAATCCATATGGGGCGCCGACACCCCCAATGATTTTTAAGTCATGTTCAACTGAAAAAACATAAGAAAAGATAAATGTTATTAGAATGATAAAAAAAATGGAATAATATCTGCGTGATTTATACATAATAATATAAATTATTTTATCATAAAAGCATGAGATAGCGATGCCATACTTAAAGATATTTATGCTAAATCAAATATATGGGTTGCACGTTATTGACTATTTGCTAAAAATAATTGATAATAACTCTGCTAATTATATATGTATGAAGAAGGAGTTTAAATGAAAAAGGGTATTCATCCAAAGGGACAAGAGATAGAAGCATCATGTGTGTGTGGAGCACAATATAAGGTGTATTCTACAAAAGATAAAATTCGAGTAGATATTTGCTCAGCATGTCATCCATTTTACACTGGTACTGAAAAAATCCTTGATACTGAAGGCCGTGTTGAAAGATTTAAGCGTAGATATAACTTAAAGTAAATTTAAGTTTGATAACGCTTGACTCAGTCAATGGTCTTGATTAGTAGAAGGGAATATATATGGGATACGTAGGTGGACAGGCTCTTGTTGAAGGAGTCTTAATGAAGGGTGATAAGTATGTTTCCCGCGCTGTATATACACCAGCGGGTGATTTGCTAGTTGATAAGCACGATTTCCATTCTATTTCAGAAAAAATAGTGATATTTAAGTTGCCAATACTTAGGGGATTTATTTCCCTTATCGATATGCTTAAAATGGGAATGAGTGCACTTCTTTATTCTGTTAATATATCGTCGAAAGATGAAGAAAAAATTTCTAAGAATGAGATGACCTCGTCACTCCTCATTAGTATGTTTTTTTCAGTTGCATTATTTGTTGTAATGCCTGCAGTATTTTTCACCTATTTAAAAAATCATTTTTCCTCAATGAATATTATTCTTTTAAATCTGTCTGAAGGTTTATTTAGAATTTCAGTTTTTTTATCTTTTTTAATATCAACAATTTTTATGAAAGATATGAGATCAGTTTATGAATTTCATGGAGCGGAACATAAGGCTGTGAATGCATATGAGTCAGGAGCAAACTTGTCTGTAACCGAAGTCCAGAAATACTCGCGAATCCATACTCGATGCGGAACATCTTTTTTGATGGTCGTTTTATTTGTATCGGTTTTTGTGTTTACCTTTATTGGACGGCAAAGTGTATTTACGAGAATTGGCCTAAAACTCCTATTATTACCTTTAATATCTGGCATTTCATATGAAATAATTCGGTTTGCTGCAAAACATAATAAAAATGTATTTTTAAAGGTATTGCTACTTCCGGGATTGCTTATTCAGAGAATTACTACTAAAAATCCAAGTGACAGACAGGTTGAAGCAGCCATTGCCGCTTTACAGGAAGTCGTATAATAAGATGTTCGAAAAATTAGTTGAGTTAGATAAAAAATTCGATAGCATTGAAAAGGAAATGACAAACCCAGAAGTCATTTCAAATATTAATAAATATAATGAATTAAACAAGAATCGACTCGAACTGGAAGAGCCTGTAAATAAATATCGTGAATATCAAAAATTAAAAAACGAAATTGCCGACGCTAAAGAAATGATTGAGTCTGGTGGCGATAAAGAGTTTATTCAAATGGCAAAGGATGAACTTTTTGAACTACAGGAAAAAGAAGAAAAAACACGGCAAGAACTTATGTTGTTGCTTATACCTGTGGACCCCAATGATAAGAAAAATGTATATTTAGAAATAAGAAGTGGAACCGGTGGAGAAGAGGCGGCATTATTTGCTCGTGACTTATGTGAAATGTACACTCGATATGCTCAAAATAAAAAATGGAAAGTAGAAATGGTAGATTATGCAGATGCAGACGCGGGTGGATTTGCAAAAGTGATCTTATTTATAAAAGGTGATGAGGTATATAGTAAATTGAAGTTTGAAAGTGGAACCCATCGCGTTCAACGAGTTCCGAGCACAGAAGCAAGCGGTAGAATCCATACATCGGCTGCTACTGTGGCGATTATGCCAGAAGTGGATGAAGTAGATGTGAAACTGGATATTAAGGACATAAAGGTCGATACCTATCGCGCAAGCGGAGCAGGCGGTCAGCATGTTAATAAAACCGACTCTGCGATCAGATTAACCCACTTGCCAACGGGTATTGTTGTGGCATGTCAGGATGGACGTAGCCAACACCAAAATCGGGACACAGCAATGAAGCTACTTCAAGCAAAAATCTGGGATCAACAAGAAGAGGAACGCTTAAAGAAAGAATATCAAACTCGAAAATTGCAAGTTGGTACTGGCGATCGTAGCGAAAAAATACGAACCTATAATTACCCTCAGGGTAGAATAACTGATCATCGAATTGGTTTAACTCTTTATCGTTTAGAATACATCATGTTGGGAGACCTCGACGAAATTGTTGAAGCGCTTTTTGCTGCAGATAGGGTGGATAAGCTAAACAACATCTAACACTATGGCAGAAAACTGGACAATCAAGAAACTGCTGGACTGGTCAAAAGAATACTTTTCACAAAACAATATTGAATCACCTCAGCTAACGGCTCAGCTTTTATTATCGGAAGTATTATCCATGAACCGACTGGATCTCTTTTTGAAGTTTGATCAAATCTTGTCGGAAAAAGAATTGGCATCTTATAAAAAACTAATTCTTAGACGAAAAAATCACGAACCTTTAGAATATATTATAGGAAGAGCACAGTTCCTCAATTTTACAGTTAGAGTGTCTTCAGCAGTACTCATTCCCAGGCCTGAAACTGAGATGCTAGCCAATGAGACCATCCAATTAATAAAAGAAACCAATCCATTTGCTGTTATTGATATTGGAACCGGTTCAGGCGTTTTAGCCATTTCAATAAAAAAAACATTTCCAGATTTAGTTGTTTGGGCTACGGATATTTCAGAGGATGCATTAATCATTGCCAAAGAAAATGCCGATCAAACTAACGTCGATATATCTTTCCACCAAGGTTTTTTCCCAAATTCAAAGGAGTTGTTGCTCAATCGGAAAAATTCGGAAACGCTCTGTATTGTGTCTAATCCCCCCTATATCAGAACTCATGATATTACATCGTTAGAACCGGAAGTGAAAGAGAATGAACCGATGCTTGCGTTAGACGGAGGAACTAATGGCCTAGATGTTGTTAAAGAGATATTTGATTTAATAACTGGTTTAGATATAAGCGTAAAGCTTTTAATGGAAATTGGATTTGACCAAGCAGAAGATATCAAGGACTTAGCTAAATTCTATAATTTTAAAGAATTAAGTTTTATTAAGGATCTAAATAAATACTTAAGGATAGTCAGGATTGTTAAATAAACTACTAGACATATTCTTCCCACGAAAATGTGTTGTTTGTAACGAGAATAGTATTAATCGAATATGCCCATCCTGTGAACTAAAAAAAGTATCCCCAACACTCTTTAATAATAATCTCTACTATCTATATAAATATGACGGTGCAGTTAGAAAGATTCTTCATCGTTTTAAATTTATGCAGGACAAAGCTTTGGCCAAACGTTATTTAAAACCAATGTTGGAACTGGATATATATAAGCAGTATGACCTTATTATTCCCGTGCCTTGCCACTGGTTAAGAGTGCTTAAACGTAAATTTAATCATTTGAACTTTTTGTTTGATGGTATATCAATTATCGATTATACGGTGGTAAAACGTCAAAAACATACTAAAAAGTTATATAAATTAACTAAAAAAGATCGGCAAAAAATGATTCATGGAGTGTTTAAGCTGATACATCCTGAAAAAACAAGAGGCAAACGAATACTAATAGTTGATGATATTTATACAACTGGTACCAGTTTTAATGAGATTCAGAAATTGCTTCTACCTCATGCCCCTTCTTGCGTTGATGGATTTTTTATCTGTCGCGCATAAAAAAGAAATTCAAGTTAAACACAATATTCTTTCAATACATAATAAAAGTATAATCCTTCGATAAAGCATTTAGAATATCAAATAACATTCAAACAGAAATCGAGGGGGGAAATAATTATGACAGAGATAAATAGTATCAAGATAGACGTAGCCAATAAAATAACAAATGTTGAAGAGGGAGATAGTTATTCTTATGATGAAATGCAAAGTATTCTGGGTGCGAAGTATTCAAGTTCTGATATTGAAAGTATCGACACAGATGGAGATGGCGAAATTTCCTTTGATGAACTTTCTGAACTCGAACAAGCCAATATTGCAGACGGAGTCATTGACGCAGATGATATAAAAGCATGGATTAAAGAGAATGGCCTTTCAGCGCAAGAAAAGATAGAAGCAAAATTTGATGAGTTGATGGACAAATATCTTTTGCATCCAGATGAGGAGACTGATACCACAGAGACAATGACAGATCCAGCAATACAGTACCACCCAACAACAGACCCAGGCGAGACAATGACAGATCCAACGATACAGTACCACCCAACAACAGACCCAGGCGAGACAATGACAGATCCAACGATACAGTACCACCCAACAACAGACCCAGGCGAGACAATGACAGATCCGGATATACAGATACATCCAATAGCTCCTACCATTCCAAGAGATTATGAAGACACAAGTGCGGGAGAAGAAATTGACAAATTAAAGGCACTCATTGGTAATGGAAGAATGATAAACGCAAGAGAATTAACGGATGCAATCAATGCTGGAGTCGGCGATCTGGATGGACATGCAGCGTCATCTGAATATCGAGACTTTAAAAATTTTGTTAAGGATTATGGGCCGTATTTATCGGATTCGGCGAAAGAGGTGTTTAATCAATATAAACAAGTTGCTAATAACTCAACAGGAGCAGGGATTCCTCAATCGAAATATAATGCCATGATTAACAAAATGGATGAGATTGCGGATGATGAAACGAGTGTTGTTAATGTACCAGATGGAAAGCTAACAATAACTGGAACCAGTGATGATGACGTTATCGATGTCACGCAAGAGGGTGATTTACTAAGAGTGACGATCAATGGTGAAACAACCTATTACTCAGGAGTGGATTCAGTGGATATCGATGCTGGTGACGGAGACGATCAGATAAATATCAATCAGTTATATAGGTATGACGATGTTAACAATGATTCAAGTTCTTCTGATTCGATGTATTACCAACCAAATAACATTGTGTTTAATAATATAAACACCGGTAGTGGAGATGATAATGTAATGATTGGTGATGCGACAGTTCGAAATATAAACACTGGTGCTGGTGATGACCTTGTCGGAGTGAATGGAGGAGATGTTCGAAACATCGATACCGGTGCCGGAGATGATACTGTTGAAAATTTTGGAACGGTTCGAAGTATTAATACCGGAAACGGGGATGACACAGTAACCAATTATGGAACGATTAGAGATCTCAATATGGGATCAGGTGATGATTACATTAATAATTATGGAGAGATTAGAAATGCAGATGGCGGTGCAGGAGAAGATACCATTATGAATAATGGCGGAACTGTTAGAAATAGCTTGAATATAGAGATAGAAGGAATAACTTGTATTGACGAACCATATTTAGAAGATGAAGTGCCAACTGAAGATCCAGTTATTAGTGTTTATGAAGAGATTGAGCTTCCAAAGAAGAAGGAATCGCTAAGTAACTTGTAATTATTTCGTAACAATTAAGTATTATAAAGAGAAAATACCCTGTTTTTGTACAGGGTATTTTTTTAATCAAATCAACTTTCCTTCTTAAATAAATCAATCAAAAATAGTAATAATCCAGACAAAAAATCTTCTTTACTATATATTACAAAATATAGGTGGATAAATTCGTTTTTCTTTCGATAATACTCTTGGTTGATAAAACTTCAAAGGAGTGAAAAAAATGAGAAACAAAGTAGCGAATGTAAAAGTA
>MFRH01000086.1:19900-20733 GCA_001783275.1 Candidatus Margulisbacteria bacterium GWF2_35_9 | reverse complement strand
ACTAATAGATACTTTGTCTATCTACCCCTCACAAGTAATCGCCAGCTTCGCTTGGCGCACATATTAGTATTATACCGTATAATGCGTAATAACCGAATAGTTGTTGCTGAATAGCCGATTGGTTGTTGCGAGTAATCATATAGAAATGGATGGTAGGTTAATAAACGTAGAGTTGTGTAAATCCCTTGATACCATTGGTATATATAATATATTTAATTCTAAATACTATTAATAATTAGATATATGTATATTGATTATATATATAATAGATAGGGTTGTTGCTTCTTTACTGGGCTAACGGGCAATAAAAATAATTCATATTAAAGTTTGATATAGAGTCAACCCGCAGCACCATTTTTTTTAACTTTCCTAAAATAGACGAGAACTCAAGTGAAAAAGAGTGAATGCCGAACTTGAGAGGCAGAGAGAAAAAACGGGAGTTTTGTCTCTGGGGTTCAGCGAGTGAAAAGAGCGCCGAAGGGGTGAAACCCCTTGGGGAGCGATAGCGACGTTTGAGTCTCTTCCGCAGCACCATTTTACAAAAGTTATTTCGCACACTCCTAATAGAAATACATTTAGTAGCATAAATGAATCGGGACGAGAATTCAGTGTAAAAAAGAATGATAATACCCCTCTCTTGTAAGAGAGGGGCTAGGGGTGAGTTTCCCCTTGAGAATAACGCCATTCCCAGTCATAATGAGTTTATGCGAATTTGCGGAGTCGACCTGAAATCATCAGATGCCATTTTAGTTGTCATTGACGGCATTAAAGATAATTTTCAGATTATCGATACGGGTGTACAAAAAATATCGGTTGAAGATACTGATAGCGCT
>MFRH01000086.1:1938-19852 GCA_001783275.1 Candidatus Margulisbacteria bacterium GWF2_35_9 | reverse complement strand
TTGCCATCAAAAAGCGACAGACTAAAGGAAAATTTGCCGGCGGAGCCATTAGTTTTAAAATGGAAGGGGTTATTCAGTTATCAACGGGTGCTACGATTGAGCTGATTGCTCCAACTTCAATATCAAAAGTAATCAAGAAAAATCCACTGCCGGAAGCAAAACTGTTCGCCTATCAACAAACGGCTTACGAAACGGCATACACGCTGTTAATGTCTAATTAGACGCTTTTTTAGCTTTTTTTTGGAGGTTATATCTCTGAAATATTGAAAATTCCTGCAATTTTATCGTTGTCTATACCTTGTAGTTATTGATGTTGGAATCTTCTCTCTCAGAGACTATATATCGAATAATATTGATATGTCGGCATAAAAGTTCTATACTTGTTTCATCATACAAAAGTAGGTGAATATTTCTATAAACATATGAAAAAACTTAAATTTTTAATTATTGATTTAATGAGACAAATACTACAGAAAGATGTACTTAATCAATCAGCAATAGTTGCCTTTAACGCTTTCTTTTCAGCATTTTCTATGTTGTTTCTAGCAACAACTATCATAGGTTTTTTTTCAGAAGAATATAAGCTATATGAAAACCTTATAGTAGTTACCTCAAAGTATATGCCTCCGGAAATAATAAGAATTATTGCTGATAATGCTTATGCGGTTTTACCTGACGAATCTTATACCGCGGTTATTCTGAGCCTTGTATTTGCTCTGTTTATGGGTACAAATGTTTTTCATATTCTTATCAGTATACTTAATTCAATAAACGGTATTAAGGAGACGAGATCTTTTGTTAAGGTGCGCTTACTATCTTTATTTTTTTTAATTCTTTTTATCATCTTTACTGTAATTGCAGCTGCTTTGTTATTTAAATGGAGTTTTATATGTAAATCTGTACTGTGTTCTTTTGTATGGTTAGCAGTAGCAGTCTTCATAATATCTTTTGCTGTCAGTTATTTTATTAAAAAAGGGCTAAACTTACCATTTAGATTACCGGAAATATTTCCGGGAGGGCTTTTCTATGCTGTCAGTTTTATTATTATCAATAAGATGCTTCAAAGTATATTTATAATTATTTCCGGATCGAATGCTACTTATGGAACATTAAGCGCAATAATGTTTATATTAACCTGGTTTCAATTAAACTCATTTCTTCTTATTATTAGCTCGATGATCATAGTAATCATAAAAAGTCGGAAAGTTGTGAACGTTCAAGCAGGATAATATATAAATGAATATTGGCTGAAAAAAGAACCAAACATAACAGATATTGCTGTTACAGCGCTATAGGCACCAACGGATGCAAAAAATACAACTGCTGGAAGCGAAGTTGTTCGCTTATCAACAAACAGCCTACGAAACCGCATATACGCAGTTAGTGTCTGTTATATAATCTTTCGGATATCTACTGGAACCATTCCAGCTCTTTTAGCGGCATCCAAGCCAGGTTCGCCATCTTCAAAAACCATGCAGTATTCAGGTTCTATTTTTAATAGTTCGGCACAACGAAGAAATGTATCTGGATACGGTTTATGATGAACGACATCTTCTGCGGCAACTAAAATTTCAAAATAGGGAGTTAACCCAATCGAATCAATCGTCATTTTTGCAATTGCTTTTCTGGAACCGGTTCCAAGTGCCATTGGTAATTTCCCATAATAATCTTTAACAATTTGGACGACCGGGTCAATCGCTTTTATTGAAGTCGTTTTGACAATTTCAAGAAATGCTTCTGCTTTTTGTTTGGAAATATCAGCCGGACTGAGTGATAAGCTATATTTTTCGTTTATAACGTGAACTACTTTTTCGGCCGGTATTCCTGCCATAGAATAATAGAAGTCTTCATCCAGAGAAAAACCATTACTTGCTGCAATTGTGCACCACGCTTTGTAGTGTGTGGGCATTGAATCTGCAAGAGTGCCATCGATATCAAATATAAGGGCTTTAATATGTGCGTCGATTTTAAAAATGATAATTTCTCCGCTTGAAATCTTACCATATATTGGTTAATTATATATCCCCCTCTTTTTCAAGAGAGGGGTTAGGAGTGAGTTAGCTGTAAACATTAAAATTTAACGGTGGATAATTTGAAAAAAGCTTCGATAAATTTATATAACGTGGGGAACTTTACCACAAAAAAACTAGGGGAGGAAACAATGAACATCGAAACAACCAATGAAAAAAAAGTATACACCGAGGAATCGTTTTATAAGGTAGTCAAAACTAATGACCGCAAACCAAATACCTATGATCAGTTTATTGATCGTCTTTTAGATGAAATATATGTAGATTAAACCTGTATCATCATATAAATCACTAACGTTTTGCATTTTGATATTAAGATATGATACTCTTTATTTAGGTTATGTAAAAAGGGGTGGAGTATATTGAGAAATGTAAGATTGGAGCAAAAGGGGAAAGCCCGACTAATTTATATAGAGGGAGATATTGAGTTTGATGACGCTGATAAGCTGGAAGAAAAGTTTTTGCAGATTTTAAAAAGTGAACAATCAAACATTATTGTAGAATTATCAGATTGTGTTTATATTGATAGCCATGGGCTAGCTTGTCTTTTTAACGGTCATAAAACATATAAAGAAAAAAATCGTCGTTTTCTTTTGTGTAATCTTCATGAGAGTCTGAAAGAAATATTTTCAATGACAACCATCGGTAAATATCTAAGTATTTTTGATACACTCGAACAGGCGTTAGTTGTAGCAGGTTAGAAAAGGTTTCTTCGCATTATTGATTCACAATTTCTGTAGAAGCAGTTAAAATGAACCAGCAATGCATATTGAAACCGGTAAAAAATATAAATTTCATCAAATAATTAACTCGCTAGTTGACCTTGGGTACCACCGCGTTCCCTTAGTTTTAAATCCTGGGGATTATTCAGTAAGAGGCAGTATTATTGATGTTTTCCCTGGCAATCAAAATTTGCCGATTCGTATCGAATTATTTGATGATGAAATAGAAGAAATTCGTACATTTGAACCTAATTCGCAACATTCAATTTCAATAATAAAAGATACGACCATTCTAGTTCTTGAAGAAGATCATATCCATAAAGCATATGTTATTCCCCATGAAATATTATTCAATCTTCAAATTGGGGATCCGGTTGTTCATATCCATCATGGGATAGGAACTTATCGTGGATTGGAACGGATGAAAATTCAGGAATTTGAGGGGGAATACGCGGTTGTCGAGTATCAGGAATCCGATAAAATATTTATTCCCATTGAACAACTAACTCGAATATATAAATATACGGGTGCATCAGCACCGGAAATAAATTCATTAAGAGATGATAAATGGCAGAAAGTTAAAAAGCGGGTATCAAAAGCGGTTAAAAATGTGGCAAAAGATTTGTTCCATTTATACAAGACTCGAAAAATTAAAACAGGTTTTCCGTTTACTGAGGAGACTGAGCTGGATTTGGAACTGGATAGAACGTTCCCATACAAACTAACAGATGATCAGACCAAGGCGATAGAAGATGTTAAAAAAGACATGGAGTCAACCCGTGCAATGGATCGATTGATTTGTGGGGATGTCGGTTTTGGAAAAACAGAAGTAGCAATCCGAGCGGCATTTAAGGCTGTCATGAGTAAAAAACAAGTAGCGATATTAACTCCGACAACACTTTTGTCTAAACAGCATTTCAAGGTGTTTAATGAACGGTTTTCTGAATTTGGAATCATTGTGGAATATTTAAATCGTTTTAAAACACGAAAACAACAGAAAGAAACGTTAGAACGAATGAAAACGGGTCGAGTAGATGTTCTTATCGGAACACATCGTTTATTGCAGGATGATGTAGAATTCAAGGATCTAGGATTATTAATTATAGATGAGGAACAGCGCTTTGGAGTGATGGCCAAAGAAAAAATAAAGCAGATTAAGACAAATGTAGATGTCTTAACATTATCGGCAACGCCTTTGCCAAGAACTTTATATCTATCGATTTCGGGAATACGCGATATCAGTGTTATTAATACCCCACCACTGAAACGATTACCAATTGTTACTGAGTATCATCTATTTGATATGGATTTTATCAAACAGAAAATTGAATTTGAATTAACGCGAGGCGGGCAGATATTTATATTGCATAATCGGATTCACGACATTATTCATTTGCAGAATAAAATAAAGACAATGTTGCCGAACGTTGAAGTTCATATTGCTCATGGACGGATGCATTCCAGAGAGTTAGAGCAACTCATGATCGATTTTTATGATAATAAATATAGTGTATTATTATCAACTACGATTATTGAAAATGGGATTGATATTCCCAATGTTCATACCATTATAGTTGATGATGCCGAACGATTTGGTTTGGCACAGCTTCATCAATTACGAGGTAGAGTCGGACGTGATGAGACCCAGTCTTATGCTTACCTGTTATATCGTCACGAAGGAATACTGACTCCGGAAGTTTTAGATAGGTTTGAGGCGCTGATACAGTTCACAACCCTTGGTTCTGGTTATGATATTTCCTTAAGAGATTTAGAGTTAAGAGGTATCGGCAATATATTGGGAACTGAGCAAAGTGGATACATGGAAGCCGTTGGATTTGAATTGTATATGCATTTACTGAATGAAGCGATTGCAAGAGAAAAAGGTCAATTTATTGAACGAAAGGGCCTCCTTAATTTATCAAATAAAACAGCGGCTTATATTCCAGAGGACTACATTCCAGATATGACTATCCGATTAGCGTTGTATAAACAGATTGCAGAGATAGAAACGTTATCAGATGTGTTCCAACTAAAAATGGATTGTGAAGATCGATATGGTCCATTGCCGGAGAATTTGTATGTTATGATGGAAGTAATAAAAGACAGTTTGGATAAAGGGTAAAAGATGTATGCGAATTGAAAAAATTACAAGTAATCAAAATGACAAGTTCAAGTTATTAGGTCACTTGCATCAAAAAAAATGGCGTGACAAAACCACGCTTTTTATAGTCGAAGGCAAGAAAGAAATTAAACAGGCGTTAAAAAACGACTATATTATTGAAAGTATTTGGTTCGTTGAGTCTAAGCAACAGGATGTTCTGGATTTGGAACCGCTTATAGGTGAAAAAATTTATGGATTTCAAATAACAGAGGATATGTTTTCAAAAATCGGATATCGGGAGAAGACTGAAGGGATCATCGCTGTTTTTCAACAAAAGAAATTGCAAGTCATAAAAGGTGGTACCAATAGAATAAATAATACATCATTAATAATTGTGGCAGACAATATTGAAAAACCAGGGAATATAGGTGCCTTGTTTAGGACGGCTGATGGTGTCGGTGCCGCTGGATTAATATTAACCAATCAAATAGTTGATATTTATAATCCTAATATTATTCGCAATAGTGTTGGAACATTTTTCAGTGTTCCTTTCTTTATTATGGAAACAAAGGATGCTTGGGACTGGTTGACTGAACAATCCTATAAAATAGTAATCGCAAGCCCTCAATCGCAAACAATGTATTATGAGGCAGATATGAGAGGGAATATTGCGATTATATTGGGAAATGAGCATTCAGGGGTATCAAAGTCTTGGGAAAAAAGAGAGTCCCTAAAGATTAAGATTCCAATGAATGGGGTGAATGATTCTTTGAACGTGAGTGTTAGTAGTGGAATTATAAGCTATGAATGGTTTAAACAGAACCAGTCCAGTTAAAAATAATAAGACGGCATTCATTACCGTTTTTGTATTGTTTGCCTTGATTATGTTATCCGGACTATTGTATTTTCGCTTAGAGATATTAACCGAGAAGCACCAGCAAAATGTACTCCTTAAGGATCGTATTAATGGAGAAGTTGAAGAGTTTAATGGCAGATAATTATTCTGTTGACTTCTACTAATCGTATTCCTATAATAACAAGCCACAAATAAAAAGGTATAAAAAATGAAAATTGATCTGACAAAACTATTATCAGAAATTGGGTTAAATGAATCTACGGAAGAAAAACTGCAACTCGAAGAAGAGTTGCTAGAGGATATTTCTGTTTCTGGAGAAGTTGAGATATCTCTACATCTTTTGAATGCTGGAGATAGAATATTAGCAAATGGACAGATTAATGCAACTCTAAATCAGATATGTGGTGTTTGTCTGACGCCGTTTAAGTCAAAAATGACTTTTAACTTTGAAGAAAATATTGCAAATGAGTTAGAGGAAAAGTCAACAAACAACAAAGAATTAGAGCTAAATGTCGATGACATATTCTTTACTTATAATGAGAATAAAGAGCTTGATTTAACGGAATTTGTCCGTGAACTAGTTATTTTAAATTTGCCAATTGCGGCAAAATGTGATATTAATTGCATGGTTAAAAGCAATACTAAAACTAAAGTAATTGATCCAAGATTAAAAGTTCTTGAAAAATTTAAAACGGAGGATTAAGAATGGCAGTACCTAAGAAAAAGACAACCAAAGCTAAAAGAGATCAGAGAAGAGCGCATTGGAAGGTAACCAAAAGTGAAGTTTCAAAGTGTCCAAGTTGTGGAGCATTTGTTAGACCTTATCACGTATGTATTGAGTGTGGGAAATATAAAGGTAGACAAGTTTTGGCTATTAAAGAAGAGACAGCAAGTTAATAACCAACTGAATTTATGAAAATCGCAATAGATGCTATGGGTGGCGATCATGCGCCCCATAATGAAGTATTAGGTGCTTTAAGAGCAGTGAAGATGGACGAGTCCATCTACGTTGTGTTGGTTGGTAAAAAGAATCTTCTCGAAGAAGAATTAGCTAAGCACGAAAAATCCGATCGTATTTCAATTGTCCATGCCGATGACATTATTACTATGCATGAATCACCCGTTAAAGTTCTTAAAGAAAAGAAACCGACTTCACTCAGAATTGGTTTGAAGTTGTTAAAAGATAAGGAAGTAGATGCCTTTGTTTCTGCTGGAAACACAGGTGCAGTAATGGCGTTGTCCATTTTTAATCTTGGACGAATAAAAGGCGTTGAACGACCTGCTATTGTTGCGTTATTTCCAACGATTAAAAAACCTCTGGTTATATTAGATATAGGAGCCAATGTTGATTGTAAACCAAAACATTTGGTTCAATTTGCCAAAATGGGGTCAGTTTTTTGTGAAAAGGTTTTAAATAATCCCAATCCTAAGGTAAAACTTCTAAATATTGGGGAAGAAGAAGAAAAAGGAAATGAACTCACGACAGAGACATATCAATTGCTAAAGAATGATAAGGAAATAAATTTTGACGGAAATATTGAGCCGGGTCATTTATTAGATGGAAATACGGATATCGTTGTTTGTGATGGATTTGTTGGAAATGTTATTCTTAAATTTGGAGAAAGTGCTGTAAGAACATTGGGGACTATCATAAAAGAAGAAGTCAAAAAAAGTATTCTTGCTACTATCGGAGGTATCTTTTTAATCCCGGCATTTAAAAAAGTTCGGAAAAAAACAGATTATGATGAGATCGGCGGCACAATGCTTCTGGGGGTAAAGAATGTCGTTATTATTGCTCATGGGTCTGCAAGTCCAAAAGCAATCAGTAATGCTATATTGGAAGCAAAAAAAGTAAAGAATGAGAATGTTATTGAAAAGATAGAAGAAGTGTTGTCGAATTAGTAGGGGACTCGATCAAAACATGAAACAAAACGGACAATCAATTGGGATTATTGGAACGGGAATGGCCGTCCCTAAGCTGAAATTTAAAAATAATGATTTTGTTAAGTTAGGTCTTGAGACTAGTGATGAGTGGATCGCATCCCGTACAGGAATTAATCAGCGATTTATTGCAAAAGAAGAAGCAACGTCAGACTTGGCATACCAAGCAGCAGAAAATGCAATAATTGATGCTGGGATTGAAAAATCGGATATTGATTGTATCATCGTGGCAACAACAACTCCGGATTATCCTTTATTCCCTTCAGTGGCCTGTTTGGTTCAAAATGGATTGGGATTAGATAATATTCCGGCTTTTGATATAAGTGCTGCATGTACTGGGTTTATTTATGCCATGGAAGTTGCAGAAAAAATGATGAGTAGCGGACAATATAAAAATATCTTGGTTATTGGGGCCGATACTCTAAGTAAGAGTTGTAACTGGAAAGATCGATCTACGGTTGTTTTATTTGGTGATGGTGCTGGAGCAGTCGTTTTGGGTGAAGTAAAAAGTGGATATGGAATTTTATCGTCTAAACTTGGTGCTAGAGGTAGCGGATTTGATAAGCTGATTATTCCAAAAGGAGGTTCTCGAACTCCATTAACAAAAGATAATGTTGAGGATGATGACCGATATATTCAAATGGACGGTAAAGCAGTTTATCGATTTGCTGTGAATACAATTGTTAGAGTAGTAGAAGAAGCATTAGCAAAAATAGGAATGAAAAAAGAAGATATTTCATTTTTGATACCGCATCAAGCAAATATCAGAATTATTGATTATGCACGCGAGAAGTTAGGATTGTCTCGTGAGCAGGTATATGTTAATATTGACACGTATGGAAATACCTCAGCCGCTACAATCCCCATTGCATTAAACGAAGTTTGTTCAAAAAAGTTAATTCGCAATGGAGATATATTGGTTACGGTTGGGTTTGGTGCCGGGTTAACGTACGGTACTAATGTAATAAAGTGGTTTAGTAAATAAAGGAGGAGAGAAGAGTGGATTATTTTTTATCAGATGAACAGAAAATGATCGTGGATTTAGCAAGAAAAATAACTCAGGAGCAAATCGTTCCAAATCGGGCAAAATTAGATGAGGAAGAGGCGTTTCCAACTGAGATATTGAAAAAGATTGCAGAAGCAGATCTATTTGGATTATATATTCCAGAAGAATATGGTGGGTTCGGCGGAGGAGTGATGGATTTTTGTCTTGCCGTCGAGGAATTTAGTAAAGGATGTATCGGTGTATCTGTTTCTTTTGCAGCAAATGCGTTGGGATCATATCCAATTCTTGGGTTTGGTACTGATGAACAAAAGAAAAAATACATGCCGGATATTGCATCTGGCAAAAAATTAGCTGCATTTGGTTTAACAGAAGCAAATGCAGGATCAGATGCTGCCGGTGTTCAAACGACTGCAGTTTTGAAAGGGGATCACTATATTCTAAACGGTACAAAACAGTGGATTACTAATGCAGGCGAAGCAGATACGTATACAGTCATTGCCATTACAGATAAATCAAAAGGAGCACGTGGTGCGTCTGCCTTTATTCTTGAAAAAGGAATGGAAGGATTTACTTTTGGTAAAAAAGAGAAAAAACTAGGAATTCGTGCCTCAGCGACTAGGGAGCTTATATTTCAGGACGTGAAAGTTCCCAAAGAAAACCTATTAGGAAGAGAAGGAATGGGATTTATTGTTGCTATGAAAAATCTTGACCATTCACGACCCGGAATTGCTGCTCAAGGTGTTGGATTGGCTCAGGGTGCGTTAGATGAAGCGGTTAAATATGCCAGAGAGCGTGTGCAATTTGGAAAACCGATTTCTGCATTAGCAGTAATTCAGCATATGTTAGCGGATATGGGTACTAAAACTGAGGCAGCACGTGCATTATTATATGCAACAGCAAGGTTCATTGATAGCAAACCAAAAGACATATCTAAAATGTCGGCCATGTCAAAATTATTTGCTACCGACACTGCTATGGAAGTTGCAAATGATGCACTTCAAGTATTTGCAGGTTATGGATATATGAGAGAGTACCCAATGGAAAAATATTTTAGAGATGCTAAAATCCTTCAGATATACGAGGGGACTAATCAAATTCAACGAAATGTTATTGGAGCTCAATTGATTAAAGAAAGCGCTGCAAAGAAGTAGTTAAAGGAGTATGAGAAAATGCATATAGTTGTTTGTATTAAACAAGTACCGGATACGAATGAAGTAAAAATTAATCCGGAAACCAATACATTAATCCGAGAAGGGATTCCTTCCATTATTAATCCATTTGATGAAAATGCGGTAGAGGAAGCACTCAGAATTAAGGAAAAATGTGGTGGTAAGGTAACTGTTATCAGCATGGGGCCTCCGCAAGTGGAGTCTACCTTAAGAGACACTCTGGCAATGGGCGTGGATGATGTTCTGTTAATTAGCGATAGGGCGTTTGCAGGTGCTGATACATTGTCAACATCCTATACTCTAGGAAAAACAATAGAAAAATATTTAAGTGATTATGATCTAATTATTTTTGGAAAACAAGCTATAGATGGCGATACGGCACAAGTAGGCCCGGGTGTTGCAGAATATCTAAATATTCCTCAGATGACGTATGTTGTCGAAATTGATGAGGTATCTAAGGATACTCTTACTGTTAAGCGTGAGCTTGAGGAAGGTTATGAAGTGGTTACATCAAAAATGCCAGCGGCTATAACGGTAATTAAGGGAATAAATGAGCCTAGATATCCATCATTAAAGGGAAAGATGAAAGCAAAATCTGCACAAGTTAAAATTATTAATGCGGCTGATATTGACGCTGATCCTGAAAGAATCGGCTTAAAGGGTTCTCCAACGTGGGTGAGTAAAATATTTACACCGCCAGCAAAAGGAAACACAGAAAAAATTGTAGATGATAATGGTTCTTCAGCGACGATCATTATTGATAGATTGAAAAAACTACAAGTTATATAGGAGTTAGGCGTAAATGACGAATGAAATTAGAGTAATAACAGAAAAGTGTAAGGGGTGTAATCTTTGTGTTAAGGCATGTGGATTTGGTGCAGTAACTATAAAAGATAAACTAGCAATTATTGATCTTGCAAAATGTACATACTGTGGAGCTTGTGAGGATGTTTGTAAATTTAAAGCAATCGAGATAATAAGAGATGATGTTGATCGTTCCGGGTTTAAATCTTATAAAGGTGTTTGGGTTTACGGAGAAAATAGAGATGGCGAGTTTGCAGAAGTTGTTTTTGAATTGATTGGTGAAGGCAAAAAACTAGCCAAAAAATTAAATGAAGAATTATCTGTTATCGTTATTGGTGATAAATCCAAGGATTTAATTGATAAATTGACTCCTTTTGGTGTTGATAATGTTTATTACAAGGAAGATAAAGTATTGAAAGACTATGAAACAAATACGTACACCAGAGTAATTGAAGATGCTATTAAAGCATATAAACCCAGTATTATTTTATATGGAGCTTCTTCTGAGGGGCGATCAGTTGCACCTAGAGTGGCTGCTCGGGTTAAAACAGGGTTAACTGCAGATTGCACCGGTTTGGATATTAATCAGGATAATGATTTGGCTCAAACGCGACCAGCATTTGGTGGCAATATTATGGCGACGATTCTGTGTACTAGAAGACCACAAATGGCAACAGTTAGACCCCATGTAATGTCAAAGGCGGAAAAAACAAAATCTGCAACAAAAATTAATATTGTTGAGCTAAAAACACAAGTAACCAAAGAAGATCTTCATACAAAAGTGATTAAATATGTAAAAGAAGCAAAGGGAAATGTTAATCTTGTTGAGGCAGATATTATCGTAACTGCAGGTAGAGGTATTCAGGGGCCGGAAAACTTGAAACTAATACAGGACTTGGCTGATGCATTAGGTGGATGTGTTGGCGCGTCAAGAGCGGTTGTGGATGCTGATTGGATCGACCATTTCCATCAGGTCGGACAAACTGGTAAAACAGTTCATCCCAAAATTTATATTGCATGTGGTATATCTGGAGCAATTCAGCATGTTGCTGGGATGTCGTCTTCGGATATGATTATTGCGATAAATAAGGACCCAGAGGCTCCGATTTTTAATGTTGCTGATATTGGTATTGTAGGAGATTTATTTCAAGTAATTCCGAAATTGATCAAAGAATTAAAAAAATAACGGATTGAAAGATTAATAATTATACATTTGAATTAAGTGACAGTACAAAAGTAGAATTGCGATATGGGAATTATTGAAGTAAAAATATAATCCTAGATAGGAGGAAACATGAGTTTAAAAGGGAAAACGGCAGTTGTTACTGGAGGGTCAAGAGGAATCGGAAAAGCAATTTCGATGAAGTTGGCTAAACAGGGTGCCAATATTGTTGTTCTAGATATGGTGATAAGTGATGAAACCATTGATGAAATTAAAAAACTAAAAGTTAAAGCTATTGGGATTGAAACAAATGTAACAGATGAAGTTTCCGTTAACGAAGCAATCAAGAAAGTCTTGGAGACCTTTGAAACCATAGATATTGTTGTTAACAATGCTGGTATCACGAAAGATAATCTGTTGCTGAGAATGAAGAAAGAAGATTGGGATGCCGTTATAAATGTTAATTTAACAGGAGCCTTTAATGTTCTGAAAGCGGTGAATAAACCGATGTTTAAGCAAAGGAGCGGAAAAATAATTAATATCGCTTCCGTAGTTGGGTTAATGGGCAATGTTGGTCAAGCAAATTATGCTGCGTCTAAAGCAGGGTTAATTGGAATGACTAAAACATTAGCGAGAGAATTTGCAACACGAAATATTCAAGTTAATGCTGTTGCACCCGGATTTATTAATACGGAAATGACAAAGAAGTTATCCGCAGAAGTTGTGGATTATTTTATAAAGAATATTCCGTTGGGAACCTTTGGTGAAGCAGAAGACGTGGCAAATGCCGTTGCATTTTTAGCCGGACCGGATTCAAATTATATAACCGGTCAGGTTGTTAATGTCGATGGTGGTATGGTAATGTAATGTTAGTTTTAGTTTTGTAAATAATAAGGAGGTGAATACAATGAATGAACAAGAAATATTTCAAAAAATTAAAGCAGTAGTTGTAGAACAATTAGGAGTTAGTGAAAGTGAAGTAACAAAGGAAGCTTCTTTTGTTGACGATTTAGGTGCGGATTCATTAGATAGCGTTGAGTTACTAATGGCACTTGAAGAAGAATTTGGTACAGAAATATCAGATGAAGACTCAGAAAAATTAAAAACGATTGCAGATACAGTAACCTATATTAAGGGCAAACTTTAAAAAACTAAACAATCAGCAAGAACATCAGTAATGGTGCTCTTGCTGATTAAGGAAAAATCAAATATGAAGTATAATCCATTACAAATAAGAGGGCTAAAGCCTGTTATTCCAATAATACAAGGTGGAATGGCAGTAAGAGTTTCCACAGGGAAACTAGCAGGAGCAGTTGCTAAATGTAATGCAGTTGGTGTTATAGGTGGCTCAGGTATGAGCGTTGAGGAACTGAAGGAAGAAATATCAATTGCAAGAAAAATAGCGGAAGGAAAAGGAATCATAGCAGTTAATATAATGGTAGCTGCTCACGATTTTTTAGAGTTAGTGCAAGCATGCATAGATGAAAAAGTAGAATTATTAATAGCAGGTGCAGGTTTTTCTATGGATGTTTTTAAAATGACAAAAGGAACCTCAACAGCTTTTGCTCCGGTAGTATCGTCGGCAAAAGCTGCAAAACTGGGTTTAAAATTAGGTGCTGATGCAATAATCGTTGAGGGAAAAGAAGCAGGTGGCCACCTTGGGACAGATCGACCTATAAGAGAGATATTAAAAGAAGTTCTAGAGGTCATTGATGGGAAAGTTCCTGTTATTGGTGCTGGTGGAATTCTTCATGGTTCAGATATATGCGAAATCCTAAAAATGGGTGCTGATGGAGTTCAAATGGCAACTCGATTTGTGCTAAGCGATGAATGTATTGTTGATGATAAATATAAACAGTATTACCTTAATCATTCTAAAGAAGATATGCATGTGTTCTTAAGTCCGGTTGGGTATCCCGGTCGAGCTATTATGACCAAATTTTTGCAAAAAGTAGAAAATAAGCAGATTGGGAAATTTCCTTGCAAGCATTTATGTTTAAAGTCTTGTAATAGAAGATTTTGCATCATTGAGGCATTAGTTAGCGCTCAAGCAGGTGATGTTGACAATGGGATTGTGTTCGCCGGTGAAAGATTTTCTGAGATAAAGGATATTCTTCCGGTAAAAACGATTATTGATAATTTACTTGAAGAAATCAAAAACTGTTAGGGAGGACTGAACAAACATGAAAAAAAGAGTAGTTATTACAGGTTTAGGTACATTGAATCCAGTTGGGAACAGTGTCAAGGAAAGCTGGGATAGCTTATTAGCCGGAAAGAGCGGTATTGATATAATTAAAGCAGATTATGACTACTCCACATTTCCAACTCGGATTGCCGGGGAAGTTAAGAACTTCAATCCTGAAGAATATGGAATTAGTGCAAAAGATGCTAGAAAAATGGCTCGTTTTATTCAGTTTGCGATTGCAGCATCAAAAGAAGCGGTTGAAGATTCAGGACTAAATATTGAAAGTGAACAGGAAAAAATCGGAGTTGCCATCGGATCGGGTATTGGTGGAATTGATATTTTAGAAGAGCAGGCTAGGAACTTAATGGAAAAAGGTGTAAGACGCGTTTCTCCATTTACTGTTCCGATGATGATTGCAAATATGGCAGCTGGTTTAGTAGCGATAGAGTTTAAGGCTAAGGGCCCAAATTTTTGTACTGTAACGGCCTGTGCATCAGGGACTCACTCCATTGGAGATGCCTATAAGTTAATTCAGGATGGTTCTGTGATTGCCATGATAGCTGGTGGCGCAGAAGCTTCCGTAACACCACTTGGATTAGCTGGATTTTGTGCAGCCAAGACACTATCAACAAATAATGAAAATCCACAGAAAGCAAGTCGTCCCTTTGATAAAGACAGAAGTGGTTTTGTTATGGGCGAAGGTGCTGGCATTTTGATTTTAGAAGAATATGAACATGCAAAAAAAAGAGGCGCTAAGATATATGCTGAGGTAGTGGGTTATGGCTTAAGTGGAGACGCTTACCATATGACGGCTCCTCCTGAAGGCGGAGAAGGCGCTGTAAGAGCAATAAAGATGGCTTTAGATGATGCTGGTATTGTCCCGAAAGAGGTTGACTATGTGAATGCACATGGTACGTCTACTACCTTGAATGATCGAGAAGAAACCAGAGCAATTAAAACTGTGTTTGCAGATCATGCTAAGAAGTTGATGGTAAGTTCAACAAAATCGATGACAGGCCACTTACTTGGTGCAGCTGGAGCTATTGAGGGTGTGTTTTTAGCAAAATCAATTGAAACAGGAGATATTCCTCCGACAATTAATTATGAAACGCCGGATGATGAAATGGATTTGGATTACGTACCAAATAAGGCAAAACATAAAGATATTAAATATGGAATATCAAACTCGTTCGGTTTTGGTGGGCATAACGCCGTACTAGTGTTCAAAAAAGTTTAAAGAAATATATGTTGATTGCCGGCGTTGACGAAGCTGGAAGAGGCCCATTAGCTGGACCAGTCGTTGCGGCGGCAGTCATTTTTAACCCCGGACAAGATAAAAGCATTTACTCAGATTCCAAAAAACTAAAACCTCAAAAAAGAGAAGAACTGTATCAAATTATTATGAGGGATTCTTTTTCAGTCGGAATTGGTTTGGTTAATCAAGAAGAAATAGATCGAATCAATATACTTCAAGCAACATTTGTGGCGATGAAATTGGCATTAGGGCGATTAAAAAATATACCGGATATTACATTAATAGACGGCAATAAAATGCTTCCCAATTATAGCTATAAACAAAAAGCGATTGTAAAAGGCGATGATAAAGTGTCGGTAATTTCGGCAGCATCAATTGTTGCAAAAGTAGTTCGAGATCGCATTATGAGGAGTTATGATAAAATTTATCCGGGTTATGGGTTTTTACAGCATAAGGGTTATGGAACCAAGATCCATATTGAAGCGATTAATAATTTGGGATATAGCCCGATTCATCGTCGATCATTTGATATTTCAAAGCAGTTAAAGCTCTTCTAAGATGACAACAATCTCAAAAAATATTGGTGATAGCGGAGAGCTTTTGGCTAGTCAGTATTTAACTGAAAAATCATATATAATTCGAGAGACAAATTATCATTCAAAATATGGTGAGATTGACTTGATTGCTCAGGATGCTGATACGCTTGTATTTGTAGAAGTAAAAAACTATAGTAAATCGAACTATATCTCACTGTATAATGCTATTTCTAAACACAAACAGCAGAAAATAATCAGAACAGCAAAGAAGTATCTATTAGATAAACAGATTGCTGATATGCCCAGTCGGTTTGATGTGGTTTTGTTTGAAGAAGGCCACTTTATTGAGCATATCGAGGGTGCTTTTTTTATCTAAACTATATTCGACTATCTAGTTTAAATATCTGTCCGGAGATATTTTGTGACTCACAGATATGTTGAATAAATTTGCTCACTTCACAAAGAGTATTAAATCGTTTAAGCATATTTTTATCTGCGTATTTATTTTGAAGGTCTTTCGAAAAGGCCAATGTCTGTTTGCTTTTCATAAATCCAGGGAGTATGGTATTAACCTTAATATTATCCTTTGCATGTTCTTTTGCAATAGAATTTGCAAGGCCGATAAGGCCCGCTTTACTGGCGCTATAACTAATTTGACCAGTATTCCCGATGTAACCAGAATGTGATGAGATAAACACAATATGTGGATTATTGCTTGATTTCATAAGGGGTATAAGTTTTTGACATAGTTGAAAATTTGCAGTCAAATTTTGTTCAATAATTTTCTGAAAGTCCTGCATGTTTTCTTTTATGAGAAGTTGGTTATGAATCACCCCAGCAGTGAGAATAATCGTATCTATTTGAATATTAGGGATTTCAGTCGAATCAATGTCCGATAGATTAAGATACGTTGGATGAAGATTGTGGTTTTTCTTTTTTAAATAATCGAGAGCTTTCGAATTTGAATAGTAGCTAGAAAATACCTGTTGATTCTCCTTTAGATAATCTACGGTTAAACGTAATCCGATACCAGATGAGCCACCAGTAATAAAGATATTTTTCATGAGAATAGTATACTATACATATATAAGTAAAATCCAAAATTCATTACAATGTTGATAATTATTTTTGTCTGTTTCGAAGTTTAGTTAAAAAGAAGCGATAATATCTTCTTTACTGAAACCTTGTTGCATTTCCTTAATCCAATAATTTGATTCAGAATTAGAGCTGTCTTTGCCAAATTTTTCAGTATAGGCAGTGCTAATAGCAAATAGATCATCCTCTAGGTCTTTTGGCGGAAGAATAAGAATGTCATCCTCTGAACTATTATAATTAACAGATGCAAAAAATCCATCTGAATTTAATGAATATCCGAATATATTGGTATCAACCTTTGGGGCATAAACAAATGATTGTGGTATCAAGTCATGGAAAAACTCTGCTACGTTATCTATCCCACTTGTATCATCTACTCCCTTGCCTGTTGAACAGCTGATTAATGCAACAGAACTGTTATCGTTTAAACAATTTCGCAAGATCTCTTTATTATCATCTAAAGAGGTGTTTGTAATAGTAACGCTTTCTTCAGTTCCATAACCAAGCATAAACCCACCTTGCCCACCATGAGCACCAATAATTAATAAATCAGCTTTTTTAGAAGAGCTTGCTTCTTGAATGCTAGATATCATGTTTGTTTCATTTGAAATATCATAATAGACTACTCTGTATGCATTTGTGAGGTCATCTATATGGGAATTAGTGAAGGCCCCATTATAATCAGATTCGTTATATGCAACAATGGCGATAGGCCTTGGATCATCAGCGTCTACGTCTGCGAAGCAATCTTCTCCAAGAGTTGCTCTTAATTGAGATTGAATATCAGGAGTACTGACTGAGTATCTTCCTTTAAGAATGGCTTCACTATTATCAAATCTAGTTGAGGTAGTCGCTATATTATAAATATTAGTAATATTACTATTAACCATATCCTTTGTAATACCGTATTCACTTAACGATTCCCAGTCCAGATTTAATTCAAAATCTGGATCATGTGGCTTAAAATTATCTTGAATAATTCTCCCATTAGTATCAATATATCCACTTGATTGTAGAGCGTTTAAAAATGCTACATTTTTCTCTGAGCCACT